>NZ_ATDO01000118.1:0-101530 GCF_000445085.1 Sphingobium sp. HDIP04
CGGCCGGCCGGGCGGCGGCAACAGCAGGGGCCGGCTTGTCCGCATCAGCATCAGGCCGCTCCCGCCACGGGCGCGGGACGGGGACGGGCGAGCGCGCCCAGCACCTGATCGCGCGGTCCGCTCATCCGCATGCGGCCATTGTCGAGGACCAATATCCGGTCCGCCGGTCCCAGCAGGCCGGTGCGGTGCGCCGTCACCATGATCGCCGCGCCCCGCGCCTTCGCGCTGGCCAGCGCCGCGATCAGTTGCGCCTCGCCATCGGAATCGAGATGCGCATTGGGTTCGTCCAGGATCAGCACCGCCGGGTCGCGGAACAGGGCGCGGGCCAGCGCGATCCGCTGCGTCTGGCCCATGGACAGCCCCATGCCGCCCCAGCCCAGCATCGTGTCATAGCCCTGCGGCAGGCGCAGGATCATCCCGTGCGCGCCGCATAGCTGCGCCGCGGCGATCACGTCGGCGTCGATCCGCTCGTCGGCGTCGGGATCGGCAAAGCGGGCGATATTGTCGCGGATCGACCCGGCGAAGAGGGACAGTTGCTGCGGCATGTAGCCGATATGGGCGGCCAGCGCGTCGCCGTCCCATTGCGACCGTTCCGCCCCGTCGATGCGGATTTCACCCTGGTCGCAGGCTATGGCACCCGCCACCAGCCGCGCCAGCGTCGACTTGCCCGCGCCGCTGGCGCCGATCACCGCCACCATCTCGCCCGGGCCGATGGCGAAGGACAGGTTGTTGAGGATCAACCGCTGCGAATGCGAATCCTCGACGGTCACGCGCTCCACATCGACCCGGCCCTTCGGACGGGGCAGGCTGGTCTGCGGAGCGTCATCCGTCGCGCCGTCCAGCCAGGCCATGATCTCCGCATGCGAAGCCCGCGCCGCGACGAAACTGCGCCAGCTTCCCACAAGCTGGTCGACCGGCGCCACCGCCCGCCCCAGCAGGAAGGAGGAGGCGAAGATCGCGCCCCCCGAAATCTGCCCGTCTATCGCCAGCAGCGCCCCCAGCCCCAGCGCGCCGGATTGCAGCATGTTGCGCAGGAAGCGGCTGATCGCCATGCGGCTGCCGGCGGCGAAGCTGGCTTCGGCCTGCCAGCCGAGCATGTCCTCCCGCTCCGCCAGGTGCCGCCGGACCATCGCGCCCCGCATGCCCAGCGCCCGCACCGCCTCTGCCCCCTGCATCGTCTGTTCCTGGCTGCCATAGGACAGGTTCGCCGCGGCGCTGGCCTGCAACAGGGGTTGCCGCGTCGCCCGGTCGCTTGCCCAGGCGACGGCGACCAGAACCAGGCTGCCCGCCAGCGCCATCAGCCCGATCAGCGGGTGGATAAGCGCGCAGACCAGGATGTAAATCGGCGTCCACGGCGCGTCGAACAGAGCGAACATGGCCGGGCCGGTCAGCGTCTGGCGAAGCTGGTCGCATTCGCGGATGGGCTGGCGGCTCCTGCGCCCGATCCCCTCCCCCGCCTGCTGGCGCAGGGTGGCGGCGATCAGCGTCCGCGCCAGCCGCCGGTCCAGCCCGATGCTCGCCCGAACCAATATGCGCGAGCGGACATGTTCCAGCAGCGAGAGGGTGGCGAAGGCCAGCAGCAGCGCCAGCGTCAGGAAGGCCAGCGTGGTCCCGCCCCGCGTCGGCACCACCCGGTCGTAGATTTGCAGCATGTAGAGCGTCGGCGCCAGGAACAGCAGATTGGCGAGCGCGCTGAACAGCGCCGCCCACAGGAAATGCCGCTTCACCGCCCCGATCATGACCGCAGCGCTTCGTAAACGGCGCAGACCCTGGCGCAATGGGCCGCCTCGCCGAAGCGGGCGCGGGCATCGGCCTGGGCGCGCAGGGCCATGGCGCGGGCGTCGCCCGGATCGATGCAGGCCCGGGCCAGCGCCCCGGCGTCGTCCGGCTCCACCAGCAGGCCGATGCCACCCTCCAGCGCCTCGACATTGCCGCCGGAGCGCGCGGCGACGATGGGCGTGCCGACCAGCATCGCCTCCACCAATGTCCGCCCGAACGGCTCGCCCACGGCGGGCACGACCAGCCGGTCGCAGGCCGCGATCCAGAAGGGGCCGGGCGTGCGGTAGCCCATCGGCTTCACCCTGTCCCCCACGCCATTTTCCGCGATCCGCCTGCGTAGGGCGATGTCCATGGCGGGCACCCGCGCCTCCCCGAACATCAGGCCCATGACCGGGCGCGGGCTCATCTCCGCCAGCCGGGCGATCATGTCGACGAACAGCAGGGGTCGCTTCCTAGGCACGAAGGCGCCGAAATAGCCCAGCAACACCGTATCGGGCGGCACGCCCAATTCGCGGATCAGCGCCTCCCTCGCCCTGGCCCGGTCCACTTCCAGGCTGGTGTCGAAGGGGCTGTGGATCACCGACGCCCGACCGCGCGCCGACCAGATGCCGGCGGGCGGCAGGGCGAAGGAGGACACCGCAAGCACCCGATGCGCCAGCGCGGGCGCGAGCAGGCGCAGGCCCAGCGCCCCCGGATCGCCGCGATGGTGCCAGATCAGCTTCGCCCCGGCCAGCCGCGCCGGCAAGGCCCAGTTGGCGCTGCTCCGCCCGTCATTGACATGAACGATGTCGATCCGGTTGCGCCGCAGGAAACGGGCGCGGGGCAGAACGCCGCCCAGCGTCCGTCCGAATTTCCGCAGGGTGAAGGCCTCGCCCGGCACGAACGGCCCCTGGGCGGCGGGGTCGTCCATCCGCTCATGCCCGGCGAAGAAACTGGCGATCATGCCGCCGGGCACCTCCGTCACCACCATGGGACAGTAGAGCGCCGGGTCGAGATGCTCGATCAGCCCGCGCACCGAAATATGGCTGCCGCCGATGCTGTCCCCGGAAAAGGGGAAGCAGATGCGCAGGCGATCGTCCCGCGCCGCATCCGCGGGCTTCAGCCGGGGCAGGGGCGCGTTCATGGCGCAACCCCGTCCATCAGGTCGCGCGCCCGCTGGTCCAGGAACTGGTCGAGATTGGCCAGGCCGTCCCCGTCGGCATCGGCCCAGGGATCGGCCTTGCGCGGATCGGCGCCATGCTCCGCCTCCCACAGGTCGTCCATGCCGTCGCCGTCCGCATCGGCATAGGGCGCTCCCGGTTCCGGATCGTCGATCAGGCCGGGCTGCTTCACGATATGCCCCTTGCGTTCACGCACCTGTTTGACGATTCGCCGGTCGAAAGGGTCGCGGGGAAAGGCGCCCGCATCGCTCAGCACCGCTCTATAGGCCGCTTCCGCCGGTTCGGCGGCGACGGTCGGCGGGCAGGGCGGCCGGTCCACCTCCGCCTCCTTCAACAGGGGGGAGAGATGGACGAAATCCCCGTCGAAGCGGTTGTCGGCCAGATAGACCCTCGCCATCCCCTTCGACCCCATGACGTTGCGCGCCACCCCGACCGTGTCCGGCCGGGTGTTCCGCCCCGCGATGAAGCTGTTGCCGATCAGCGAGACGGGAACGCCGCCGAAGCTCTCCCAGATCTCCGCGAATTCCGACTGGCCGTTATAGAGGATGTTGTTGATCACCTCCGCGCAGGAGCCGGGGGGGAAGTTGAGGTCCGGATTGCGGTCGCCATTATGGGCGCAGATATTGCCGATGAAGCTCAAATGCTGCGGCCCCTTCGGGTCGCTCGCCAGCAGCGCGCATTTGTCGTGGCGCGGAATGCCCTCCGCAAAGATCGAGTTGCTGATCGTGATCCAGTCATTGTCGCCATAGCCGTTGATCAGCTCGTCCCGCGCCCAGCTTGCGCTGACATGGTCGATGATCACCTGGCGGCTATTCTCTATGGTGAAGCTGTCCTCCGACCCGCGATGGGTGCCGGTGCGGTCGTTGCGCACGCGGACATGGCGGATGACGATGTCGTGCGTGTTCTTGATGAGGATGGGCGTGCGCCCTTCCGCGCCGCCCGCATGGGCGATGACGATGCCGCCGCCCGGCGCCGTTTGCCCCGCTATGGTGAGATAGGGATTGGCGATCACCGGCGGGCGCGTGGTGAAGCGGATCGTGCCGCTCACCCGGAATATGCAGACGCGGGGTCCGGTGGCGTCGATGCAGGCGCGAAGCGACCCCGGCCCGCCGTCGGCCAGCGTGTCGACGGCCAGGATACGCCCGCCGCGCCCGCCCTTGGCCGCGGCGCCATAGCCGACCGCGCCGGGAAAGGCGGGGTCGCCCTTCACCGGCTGCGCCCGCGATTCGCTGCCCGCGCCTGAACAGCCCGCGATCACGACGGGCAGCAGCATGCCGGCCAGCAGACGCCTCATGCCGCGCCCCCGCCGCGCAAGGCATAGCCGTATCGCCGCAGCAAGGGCGCGCACAACAGGGTGAACAGCCGCCGCTTCCACCCCGGCATCTCCCGCTTCCACCGATCATCGCCCCTGATGCTGAGCGATTTCTGCATGCGATGGCGGCTGCCCGCGACCTGGTGCTGCGGGGCGAAGGGGGCAAGGTCGGCGGCGGGCAGATGCGGCGCCTCCCCCACCAGCGCGACGATCCGCCCGATGGTGCCGCGCGGGTCGTCGACGAAATCCTCGTAGCGCACGCGGATGCTGCGCCCCGGCCCGACCCGGCGGCACAGCAGTTCCGCCGCGACATTCACCATCGCCCAGCGCAGGGCGGTGTAGAGCAGCGGCTTGGGCCGCAATTCGCGCTGCACCCCCTTTTCGACGCTGCGGCTGTGCCCCTTCATCAGCGACCAGGCGACGCCGCGCCCGTCGCGCACCACATGCACGACATGCAGGTCGACGCCCGGCATCGCCGCCAGCGCGAAGGCCCGTCCCGGCAGTTTCGAGGAATCGACCAGTATCGGCCGCCCCGACACCAGCGCCATGCCGCGCAGCAATTTGACGGTTCGGCGAACATGGTCGCGCCATCCCGGCAGGCGCAGCAGCCGCGCCGGGGCCAGCAGCGCCTCCGTCCGTTCCTGCGCGCGGCGATAGCGGGCCAGGAACCCGTCCGGTTCGCCCTGCGTCCAGCGCGTGACGATGGCATTCCATTGCGGGCAGTCCCGCACCCGCGCCCCGCAGGCGCAATATTCGCCGCGGTCCCAGACATGCCGCGCCAGCGTCGTCACCTCGCCCGCGCCCATGATCGCCGGATGCTCGCCCAGCGCGATGTCGAGCAGGGTCGTCCCGCTCCGCCCATAGCCGGCCACATAGATCAGCCTGACCGATCCCTGCCGCGCGGCGGACGGCGAAAGGTCGACGGCCTGCTCCACCGTCGCCGGCGGTTCGCTGTTGCGCAGGGGCAGGATCGCATCGGTCACCGGGTCATCCTCGTCGCGCTAGACGCCCTGCCGGTCCGGCGGCGCTCGGCTGCCGTTATCCCGTCAGTCGCAAGGGCATTTCAACGGATCACAAGGCTGATCCTCCGGCAAATTCGGATAGGCGGGCTGGCTGGAATCGCCCCATGCCCTGCCCCGAAGGGCGTTTGCGCGGGAACGGCGCGAGGCGCAGCTTCCAAGGCCGTGACGATTCTCGCCAGCCCTGCCCCCCACGATCCAGCATCGGCCGCCGCGCCGCATGTTCCGGCCGCGCATGAGGAAATCTGGGACAGGATCGCGCGCGGCTGCCTGCTGATCGCGATCTTCCTCAGCGGTTGGGGCCTGCTTCGCGTCGGCCAGATCAATCTCACCTTTTCCGACCTCTTCTTCCTCATCAGCTTCTCCATTTCCGCGTTGCGCGGCCGGCTGAGCGTCACGCCCTTCCGCTCGCTCACGCCCTTCTGGCTCGCGGGGCTGGTGATGATGCTGGGCGGGCTGTTCATCGGGTCGATCATCAACGGCGATCCGCTGCGCTGGGTGAACATCGCCCTGCAATATACCGTCGCCTTCCTCTGCATCCCGATCCTGCTGATGCAGCAGGAGGAAGGCACGATCCGCAAGGCGCCGCTGGTCTTCATGCTGGGCATCGCCTGTTCCGAAGCGGTGGGCATCGCCGCCAGTTCCTTCCTCACCTATAGCGACACGCTGCACTGGCTTGGCGACGGCTTCATCACCGGCAATGGGCGGCTGGGGTCCATGGCGGGCCAGCCCAATCCCAATGGGGCGGTCGTCGCCTTCTCGCTGCCGATGCTGCTCTATTCGATGCGCCACCGGCTGATCGGCGGCGTGGCCGGGCTCGCCTGCCTGGTCCTGCTGCTCTGGGGCCTGATGCTGAGCGCGTCCTTCACCGGATTTTCAGCCTCGCTGCTGGCGATCTTCGCGACGCTGCTGCTGATGGGCGTGCGCTACATCTTCCGCCTGGGGCTGGCGGTGGCGGTGGCGGCCGGGCTGTTCCTCGCCAGCGGCGCCCCGCTGCCCAAGGCGTTCCAGGAGCGCGTCGGCAATGCCGTGGAGAGCGGCGACATCAACCAGGCGGGGACGTTCCTCAACCGATCGCAGCTCATGGAGGAAGCCTGGGGATTTTCCGAGGACTATACCGTCATCGGCATGGGCGTGGACCGCTATCGCGAACTCAGCGCCTATGACAATCCGGTGCACAACCTGTTCCTGCTGATCTGGAACGAGGGCGGCGCGATCGCCTTTTGCGGGCTGATCGTCCTGCTGGGGCTGATCGTCCTGCTGGCGGCGAACGGGCTGCGCGTCAGCCGCGACAAGGGCGCGATGGCGGTGGCGGTGGTGCTGGTGTTCCTGATCTACACCCTGTCCTATCCGCACATGTATTCGCGCATGTGGGTGATGCCGGTGATGGTGGCGCTGGCGACCATCTATGTCCCCCGCAGGGCCATGCCGGAAGCGGCGCGGCTGATCTATGCGCGGCCGGTAGGGCCGCAGCCCTTGCCGGCATTATAGGCGGGGCGGCGATACCGTCGGTTTGCCCATCGAAACGCGACATGCTCCTGCGCAGGCAGGAGCACGATTCAATCTGGGGCGGACATTAACGTCCGCCCTCCACCCTCTTTCCCCTTCCTCAAGCCGACCCGATCAGCAGCGTCACATTGTCCGTGCGTGGATCGCCGCCGCCGGTCTGGCCCGGCTTTTCCACATGCAGCACGCGGTGCAGCACGTGCCTCACGCCATAGGCCTGCGTCGCCATGCTGCCGGGAATGACCGCGAGCGTCCCGCGATCGATCGGCAGGTCGATCCATCGCCCGCCGGCGAAGACCTGCGTCAGCATCTGCGCCCGTTCGCCGCACAGGGCGGAAAAATAGCGATGGTCGAAATGCGCGCCCTCTATCAGCTTCTGGCCCGGCGCGATGTCCCTGCTGCGGTCGCGGCGCAGCAACAGCCGGTTGACGCCCCGCAGCAGCCGTCCCAGGACAGGCACATCGGCCAGCAGCCCATATAGGTCGGACAGGCCGCGCGGGCTGAGCGCGCCCGCCGCCTGCCACCGCCTTTCGTCCAGCGCGCAGCCCGCCCGGCCCCATCGCCCCAGCGAATTGCGGGCCAGCGCGCCCAATCGGTCGAAATCGCCCGCGTTTTCCTGATATTTCAGCCTTTGCACCACGACCTGGAAATGGCGGGGCGGCGTCCCCTCCGGCGCGAGCGCCGCCATCAGCCGGCAGCCAACCGCCCAGCATTGGTCCAGCAGCGCCTGCCGGGGCGCATAATGCTGCGCGCCCTGCACGAAATAGGGGGGATTCATGGTGGCATGATCCTCCCCCTCATCATGGGAAAGGGTCATTTTCCGGGCGATATAGCCGTGGCGCCCGGGCTGGAAGTAGAAGAGGTCGCCCAGGCTGGCGGTGATGTCGCCGCTGCCGTGATAGTTGCGCGCCATGTCGACCAGCGGCGCTTCCCAGGGCATCTGCTCCGCCCTGTCCTCCAGCAATCCCCGCCACAGCCCGGCGACGACGTCCGGGCAGCGCACCAGCACCGCGGCATGGCCCGCGCCGAACAGCCGGGCGAGCGAGCCCGGTTCCAGTTCCTGATATGCCAACTCCGCGATCATGTGGCCAACCCCTGATGCGGAGCGTTCTTATCCTCGCTCAACTTTCGCACAATGGCGCGGAATGGGACGATCCGGAATAGTCAGACACGCATCAGAAATGTTTAGGCCGTAAACGCATGCATGGCGCGTTCGGGGCGTCATGGATCGGTATCCGGTCCGGGCGGGGCATGGAGCCGCGCCTCGATCCGAAGGGTTAGCACCTATGCGCATCGCCGGTCCCCGATGCGCTTTTGCTCTCTTGCGCCGCAACCCGCACTATCGCCTCGTTGGGACAGCCCTGACGGCGGGGCGCGTCCGCGCGCCGATGCGAGCGGGAGATTATCATGGCGTCTGCACAGCTCACCCTGATCGATGGCGCCGCTGCGGGCGGCGGCGCGGAAAAGCCGCGCGACCTGTCCTTCGAGTTGCAGCAGATGTCGGCGCGGCAGATCTGGTTCCTGCTCCGCCGCCACATGAAGCTGGTCGCCAGCATCGTCATCGCCTGCGTCCTGGTGGTGCTGATCGTCCAGTTGCAACTGCCCAACCGCTACGAAGCGACGGCGACCGTGCAGGTGGAACTGAACGATTCCACCGGCTCCAACCAGGCCGACGCCACCCGCAACCAGCAGCGCGTCGCCAATGAAGCGCGCATATACCGCTCGCAGGCGCTGGCGGAGCAGGTGGTGCGCGACCTCAACCTCAACCGCAACCAGGCCTTCACGCACGGCGTCCAGATGACGGTGCAGCAGGCCGCCGCGCAGCTTACCAAGACCACCCGCGTGGTCAGCTCCACCGATTCCGACTTCATCGACATCACCGTCCAGTCGCGCAAGGCGGAACTGGCGGCGCGGATCGCCAACCGTTTCGTCGACAGCCTTCAGAAGATGCGATCGCAGCGCCGCCAGACCTGGCGCAACGGCCTCAGCACGGCGCTCGACAAGGAGACCAAGCGCCTGGCCCATGAAGTGGAACTGGCCGAGAGGGCCGTTGCCGATTTCCGCCGCCAGCACCTGATGCCGATGGGCGCGGGCAGCGCGGAGGACTATCAGCAGATGAACCGCATCGCCGTGGAGGCCGCCTCCACCGCCGCGATGAGCAGCGCGATGCAGGCGCAGGCGGCAGGCGTCAGCCGCGCCGCCAGCATGCGGACAGTGGCGGGCGCGTCCTCCCCAGCGCTCGACAATCTGCAGAAGCAGTATGACGACCTGGTCCGCCAGCGCTCCGAAATTTCCGTCCAGATGGGCGCGAACCATCCGCAGATGCAGGCGCTGTCGGCCCAGATCGCGCAGGTCAGCAGGGCGCTGGTGCAGGAGCGCGCGTCCGTCGTCGCGACCCAGCAGACGAAGAACGACACCGATGCCGGGCGCGAACGGGCCATGGCGCTGGCGGAGGCGAACGCCGCCTCCGCCCGGGCGGGCCAGTTGCAGGCGAAGCTCAACGCCATGACCGGCGCCGCCTTCCGCAACAATGCCAATCTGGTCGACCTTTCCATTCTCGACCGCCGGGCGGAGGTGGCGCGGCAGGCCTATCTCACCACGGCGCAGCGCGCCCAGACGGTGCAGTCGGAACTCCAGACCACCGGCGTCAACTCGACCATGGTGTCGGCCGCCGCCGTGCCGCTCCAGCCCGTCGCGCCCGCGCCCAAGAAAATGGCGCTGGCCGCGTTCGTCGGCTCCTCCGTCCTCGCCTTCCTGATCGTGCTGGGGATGGAGATGTTCGACAACCGGCTGCGCAGCGGCGACCAGCTTCGCCGTCTCTTCGGCCTGCGGACCCTGGCGATGCTGCCGAAGCTGGAGGAACCGATCCCCGCGACGATCGAGGACAATCCGGTGACGACGGAGCCGCAATCGCTGTTCACGGAGGTCGCCCGCAACCTTGCCAGCGAGATCGAGGAACTGCCCCACCAGGGGACGAGCCAGCGGGTGCTGGTGACGTCGCCCCTGCCGGGTGACGGCAAGTCCAGCGTGGCGCTGACGCTGGCGGCGGCCGCCGCGTCGATGGGCCGCCGCGCCATCGTGGTCGACCTCGACCTGCGCCGCCCCGGCCCCAGCATCCTGCGTTCGATCCAGGACGGTTCCGACACGCCGGACCTGATCGAGGTGCTGACCCATGCGGGCGAAAGCCGCCGCCTGATCCCGCAGGCCGAGCGCCATGTGGACCATGACGCCGCCGAGGGCGCGGCGCCCGTCGCGCTGATGCCGGTGGTGCTCAGCACCCGCGAGCAGATCCGCAATCCGGCCGCCGTGGTGCAGGGCTGGCAGGTCGGCCGCCTGCTGGACGACCTGCGCGATCGGTTCGACCTGGTCGTCATCAACGCGCCCGCCATATTGGCCGTGCGCGATGCGCGTACCCTGTCCTCCCTGGCGGATTCGACGCTGATGGTCGTGCGATGGGGGCATACGACGGTCGAACAGTTGCGCGCCTCGCTCCAGATGGTGAACAACCAGGTGGTCGGCGCCGTGTTCAACCAGGTCGATTATGAGGAACATGCCCGCCGCGGCTATGGCGACGCCGTCCAGTTCTACATGGGGTCGGCCGCCTATTATTCCGACAGCTTCCCGGTCCGGCGGAGCTGGGCGGACCGCGTCCGCCACGCCTTTACGCGCAAGGCGGCATGAGCCGCCTCCCGCCCTTGAAGCAGGCGGCTTCGTCTCCCATTCGTTTCGAAAGCGTAATAGTGGAAGAGGATGCCCCCCGTCTCACCTTGCTGATCCTGGACGGGAGCCCGCTTCGCCGGGCCTGCATCGCCGTCGCGCTGGAGGCGGCGGGCGTTCGCATAATGCAGCAGTCCAGCCTGGACCAGTCCAAGGCCGGGGAGCCGCCCGACATCATCCTGTTCCAGACGGGGGATTCCGAACTGGAAAGCGCCGCCCTGCCGCTGCAGATCGCGCAGGCGAAGCAGCTATGGCCGGCCGCCGCCATGCTGGTGATCGCCGACCATGGCAATGAAGCGCTGATGCAGGCGGCCGTCGCCGCGGGGGCGCAGGCCCTGCTGCGGTCCAGCACCGGCATCGTCACCATGCAGCGGGTGCTGTTCCTGTTGAAGGAGGGGCTTGCAGTCTATCCGGCACCGCTCGCCGCCGCGCTGCACATGCGCCCGCCCGACACGGCCGGCGGCCTCAACGAGCGGATCGCGCTGGCGGTGGACAAGTCCAAGCTGCTGACCAAGCGGCAGCGCGACGTGCTGCGCCTGCTCGCGCAGGGCGCCTCCAACAAGGACATCGCCCAGCGGCTGAACATCAGCGAAAGCACGGTGAAGGTCCATGTGCGGGCGATCATGGCGGTGAACGGCGCGTCCAACCGCACGCAGATCGTCGCGCATCTGTTGAAGGGCGGCGGCCAGGATTAAGGCCTGGACGTTCAGCTCAGATGCGCGAACTCGCCATAGTCGCCCTGGAAGAAAAGGAGCGGCTTGCCGGGCGTTTCCACCTCCAGCGCGATGACCCGGCCCAGCACGATATAATGGTCGCCCGCTTCATGCACGGCTTCGAGCCGGCAGTCGATCCAGGCCACCACCCCGTCCAGTATCGGGGAGCCATTGGCCGACACCCGATGCGTCACGCCCGCGAACTTGTCGTTCGCGCCCTTGCTCGAAAATTGCTGGCAGAGCGGCTTCTGGTCGCTGGCGAGGATGTTGACGCAGAATTTTCCCGCCTTTTCGATCCGGGGCCAACTGTGCGAATTCTTGGCCGGGAAGAATGCGACCAGCGGCGGATCGAGCGAGACGGAGGTGAAGGAGCCGACCACCATGCCGGTCGGCGCATCGTCGCCTCCCACCGCCGTCACCACGCAGACGCCGGTCGGATAATGGCCCAGCACGCGGCGGAAAGTGCCGCTGTCGAAGGCAACGGCCTCGCTCATGCCAACGCGCCCCGCAGGAAGGAAATATCGTCACTGATCTTCATCGTCCCTCTCTTCTAGACTCGGCAGGGCATGGCAAGCAAATCCGGCTGATAAGCTGATGAGTTTCCCTTTTTCCGAATCTCGCAGCGCCACCTTAAGCGACCATTGCGCGTACGGCACGGCACGATCACGCATCATCCGCCATGCGATATTCCCGGAATCCGGGCCAGCCAATATTGGCGGCGGCGCTGCGCGGCAGGGCATGGCGGCTGCCGCGACGCGGGCGGCGGTTTTCAACGGCCAAGCCGGAAGCGCGCCGCGCCTCCAGCCAAGATTACATCCGCCAGAGGCGGTCAGACCGCCACGCCGGCCGAAGCCAGCACCGCCAGCGTCAGCAATTCCGACGCGTTGGACGCCATGGTGGCGATCTGCACCGACTTGTCCATGCCGACCAGCATCGGCCCGATCATGGTCGCGCCGCCCAGTTCGCGCAGCAGCTTGGCAGAGATATTGGCCGACTGAAGCCCTGGCATCACCAATATATTGGCCGGGCCGGACAGGCGGCTGAAGGGATAATTCTTCATCACCGTCGGGTTGAGCGCCGCATCGGCGGTCATCTCCCCTTCGAATTCGAAGTCGACCTCGCGGTCTTCCAGCACCTTCACCGCGTCGCGGACATTTTCCAGGAAGCCGCCCGGCGGGTTGCCGAAATTGGAATAGGACAGGAATGCGACGCGCGGATCATGGCCCATGCGCCGGGCGACCGCCACCGTGCCTTCCGCGATGTCCGCCAGTTCCTGGGCCGTGGGACGCTCGTTCACCGTGGTGTCGGCCAGGAACACGGTCTTGTCCTTCGTCACCAGCACATGGATGCCGAAGGGGGTGCGGCCCGCCGCCGGGTCCAGCACCCGCTTCACTTCGCGCAGCGTCTGGCCGAAGGGACGGGTCATGCCGGTCAGCATCGCGTCAGCATGGCCCATCTTCACCAGCAGCGAGCCGAAGATGTTGCGGTCGCGATTGACCATCCGCTCGCAATCGCGGCGCAGATAGCCCCGGCGCTGGAGCCGCTTGTAGAGCGTGTCGACCATCTCCGGCACCAGCGGCGAGTTGACGCTGTTGTGCAGTTCGTAGCTTTCCGGATCCTCCACGCCCAGTTCCTTGAGCTTGTCATAGACATGGGCACGCCCGACCAGCACCGGGATGCCATAGCCCAGGGTACGGAACTGGATGGCGGCACGCAGCACCACTTCCTCTTCCGCCTCGGCGAAGACGACGCGCTTGGGATTGGCCTTCGCCACCTCATAGGCGGTGGTAAGGACGGAGGTGGTCGGGTTGAGCCGACCCTTCAAGGACTGGCGATAGGCCGCCATGTCCGCGATGGGCCGCTGCGCGACGCCGGTCTCCATCGCCGCCTGCGCGACGGCGGAGGGCACGACCTCCATCAGGCGCGGGTCGAAGGGCGCGGGGATGATATAGTCCGGGCCGAAGCTGTGCGAGCGGCCATAGGCCTTGGCGACTTCCTCCGGCACCTGTTCCCGCGCCAGTTCGGCGATGGCCTTGGCGGCGGCCAGCTTCATCGCCTCGTTGATCCCGGTCGCCCGCACGTCCAGCGCGCCGCGGAAGATGAAGGGGAAGCCCAGCACATTGTTGACCTGGTTGGGATAGTCCGACCGGCCCGTGGCGACGATGGCGTCCGGGCGCACCGCCTTGGCGTCGGGCGGCGCGATTTCCGGGTCGGGGTTCGCCATGGCGAAGATGATCGGCTTGTCCGCCATGGACTTCACCATGTCCTGCGTCATCGCCCCGGCGACGGAGAGGCCCAGGAACACGTCCGCGCCCTTCACCGCTTCGGCCAGCGAACGGGCGTCGGTCTTCACCGCATGGGCCGACTTCCACTGGTTCATGCCCTCGGTGCGGCCCTGGTAGATGACGCCCTTGCTGTCGCACATGATCACATTGTCATGCTGCACGCCCAGCGCCTTGATCAGTTCGGTGCAGGAGATGGAGGCCGCGCCAGCGCCGTTCACCACCACCTTCATGTCCTTCATCTCGCGGCCGGTCAGCATCGCCGCGTTGATGACGCCTGCCGCCGCGATGATCGCGGTGCCGTGCTGGTCGTCATGGAAGACCGGAATGTTCATCCGCTCCTTCAGCGTCTGTTCGATGATGAAGCATTCCGGGGCCTTGATGTCCTCCAGGTTGATGCCGCCGAAGGTAGGCTCCATCAGCTCGACCGCGTCGATGAACTTGTCGACATCCTCGGTCTTGAGTTCGATGTCGATGCTGTCGACGTCGGCGAAGCGCTTGAAGAGGACCGACTTGCCCTCCATCACCGGCTTGGACGCCAACGCGCCCAGATTGCCCAGCCCCAGGATCGCCGTGCCGTTGGAGATCACCGCGACCAGATTGCCCTTCGCGGTATAGTCATAGGCGGTCGCCGGGTCTTCCGCGATGGCGCGCACCGGCACCGCGACGCCGGGCGAATAGGCGAGGCTGAGGTCGCGCTGGGTCGCCATCGGCTTCGAGGCGATGATCTCGATCTTGCCGGGGCGTCCCGTCGAGTGGAAGAACAGCGCCTCGCGCTCGGAAAATTCCACATTCGACTTGTCGGTCATGGCTGCACCCACCCCTTGTTTGGAAAGATGAGGTGGCCCTAGCGGCAAGAATATCCTGTGGGCAAGTGCGAGAAGCGCAATTTTCCTGCTGCTCTTGCAGCACTGGCATGAGGCCGGGCTTCACGCTATCCGCTTTGCCATGGCGCGAACGATCGATACATCCACGCAACAGGCGACGCCCATGATGGCGCAATATCTCGCGCTGAAGGCGGAGGCGCAGGACTGCCTGCTCTTCTACCGCATGGGCGATTTCTTCGAACTGTTCTTCGAGGATGCGAAGGCGGCGGCGGCGACGCTGGACATCGCGCTCACCAGCCGGGGCGAGCATGGCGGCGCGCCGATCCCGATGTGCGGCGTGCCGGTGCACAGCGCGGAATCCTATCTGGCGCGGCTGATCAAGGCGGGCCATCGCGTCGCCATCGCCGAACAGACCGAAACCCCTGCCGAGGCCAAGGCGCGCGGGTCCAAGTCCCTCGTCGCCCGCGCCATCGTCCGTTACGTGACGGCAGGCACGCTGACCGAGGAAACGCTGCTCGACAGCCGGCGCGACAATATGCTGGCGGCGCTGGCGCAGGTCGGCGGCGAAGAGGCGGACGAATATGGGCTGGCCGCCGCAGACATTTCGACCGGCCGTTTCGAGACGCTGACGCTGCGGGCGGCCGATCTGCCCGCCGAACTGGCGCGCCTGCGGCCAAGCGAGATCGTGCTGCCGGACGGGTTGGACCTGGAACTGCCCGATTCCCACCCGTTCGACCGCGCCGCCTTTTCCAGCAGCCGGGCCGAAACGGCACTGAAACGCATCTTCGGCGTCGCCACGCTGGACGGATTCGGCCAGTTCAGCCGCGCCGAACTAGCGGCCATGGGGGGACTGCTCGGCTATCTCGACCATGCGGGCAAGGGCACCCTGCCCTTCCTGGCCCCGCCTGTTCGCAAGACCAGCGGCGCGCATGTCGCCATCGACGCCGCGACCCGCGAGAGCCTGGAAATCACCACCACCATGAGCGGGACGCGGGCGGGCAGCCTGCTGGGCGCGGTGGACCGGACCGTCACCGGCGCGGGCGCCCGATTGCTGGCGCAGGATCTGTCGGCGCCGCTGATGGATCAGCCCGCGATCGAGGCGCGGCTGGGACTGGTGCAACTTTTCCATGACGACGCCATGCTGCGCGACCAGTTGCGCGTGGCGCTGCGAGCCTTGCCGGACATAGGGCGCGCCCTGGGGCGTCTGGCGATGGGCCGGGGCAGTCCCCGCGATCTGGGTCAACTCCGCGACGGGCTGGGCGAAGCGCGGCTATTGCGGGAGCGGCTGGGCCGCCTGCCAGACCAGCCCCTGCTGCTGGCGCAGCTTCTTCCCTCCCTCGACGGCCATGGCGCGCTGGTCGACAGCCTGTCCCGCGCCCTCGTCCCCAGCCCGCCCACCGAAACGGCCAATGGCGGCTATATCGCCGACGGCTATGACGCGGCGCTGGACGAATTGCGTCGCCTCGCCGGGGACGGCCGCCGCGCCATCGCCGCGCTGGAGGCGAAATATCGCGAGCAGACCGGCATCGCCTCGCTCAAAATCCGGCATAATGGCGTGCTCGGCTATCATGTCGAGGTGCCCGCCCGCGCCGCCGACCAGTTGATGCAGCCCGACAGCGGCTTCACCCATCGCCAGACGCTGGCGGGCGTGGTGCGCTTCAATTCGGTGGACCTGCACGAACAGGCGAGCCGCGTCGCGCAGGCCGGTGCCCACGCGTTGGTCGCCGAAGCCGCGCATCTGGAAGAGCTGATCGAATCCACCCTCGCCCGCAAGGCGGAGATCGCCCGCGCCGCCGACGCCCTCGCCCGGCTCGACGTGGCGGCTGCGCTGGCCGAACGGGCGGCCGAAGGCGGCTGGCAGCGGCCCCATTTCCTGCCCGAAGACGGCGAAGGGCCATGTCTGGAAATCAGCGGCGGCCGCCATCCGGTGGTGGAGGATGCGCTGCGCCGCGACGGCCAGCCCTTCGTCGCCAACGACTGCCGGCTTGGGGCAAGCGACCGGCTCTGGCTGGTCACAGGCCCGAACATGGGCGGCAAGTCCACCTTCCTGCGGCAGAATGCAATCATCGTCATCCTGGCCCAGGCGGGCGCTTATGTCCCCGCCCAGTCCGCTACCCTGACTCTGGTCGACCGCCTGTTCAGCCGCGTCGGCGCGTCGGACAATCTGGCCAAGGGCCGCTCCACCTTCATGGTCGAGATGGTCGAGACCGCCGCCATATTGGCGCAAGCGACCGAGCGCAGCTTCGTCATCCTGGATGAAGTCGGGCGCGGCACGTCGACCTATGACGGGCTGGCATTGGCATGGGCGGTGGTGGAGGCGGTGCATGAGGTCAACCGCTGCCGTTGCCTGTTCGCGACCCATTATCATGAGCTGACCCGGCTGGCGGAGACGCTATCCTCCCTTTCCCTCCACCATGTCCGGGCGCGGGAGTGGAAGGGCGACCTGGTGTTGCTGCACGAAGTCGCGGAAGGGCCTGCGGACCGCAGCTACGGCCTCGCCGTGGCGAGGCTGGCCGGGCTGCCCCCCGCCGTGCTCAAGCGGGCGAAGGATGTCCTCTCCCGCCTGGAAGCGGGCAAGGCGAAGACCGGCGGCATCGCGGCGGGGCTGGACGACCTGCCTCTGTTCGCCGCCGCCGTCGCGCAGGTGGAGGAAAAGGCCGATCCGCTCCGAGCCGCGCTGGACGGCATAGACGCCGACGCGCTTTCCCCCCGCGAGGCGCTCGATCAACTCTATCGGCTCAAGCAACTGGCAGCAGCCGGTCGGGATGGCTAGATAAGCCCTATGGTCATGCAGTTTCCGAAATTGGGGTCCAGACGCGCCATCATCGACCGGCGCGCCATTTCCGACCGCATCGCCGCCCTGGCGCAGGAGCATCGGGGCGACCAGATCAAGCTGCGCGGCCTGATCGTGAAGGAATTGAAGGACGCGCTGGACGCCGGGCGGGACGATGTCGCCCGCCGCCTCAGCCAGAAGCCGACCCGCGGGCGGGAGGCGGTGACCGCCTTCGCCTTCCTGATCGACCAGATTTTGCGCCTGCTCTACGACGCGACGACGCACCATCTCTATCCGGCGGGCAACCGCAGCACTGGCGAGCGGATCGTGCTGATTGCGGTGGGCGGCTACGGCCGGGGCGAAATGGCGCCGCACAGCGACGTCGACATCGGCTTCATCACCCCATGGAAGCCCACCGGCTGGACCGAGCAGGTGATCGAATCCATGCTCTATTCGCTGTGGGATCTGGGGCTGAAGGTCGGCCATAGCAGCCGTTCCATCGATGAGACGATGCGCATGGCGAAAGCGGACCTGACCGTGCGCACCGCCCTGCTGGAGGCGCGCTACATCTGGGGCGACAGGGCGCTGTACGAGGAAACCGCAGCCCGTTTCGACAGCGAGATCATGCAGGGCACCGCTCGCGCCTTCGTCACCGAAAAGCTGGAGGAGCGGGAGGAGCGGCACAAGCGGATGGGCGACAGCCGCTATGTGGTCGAACCCAATGTGAAGGAGGGGAAGGGCGGGCTGCGCGACCTGCACACGCTGTTCTGGATCGGCAAATATGTGAACCGGGTGAAGTCGGTCGCCGAACTGGTCGATGTCGGCCTGCTCACCGAAAGCGAATTGCGCCAGTTCCAGAAGGCGGAGGATTTCCTCTGGGCGGTGCGCTGCCACCTGCACATGATCACCGGGCGGGCGGAGGACCGGCTGACCTTCGACCTGCAACTGGAAACCGCGACCCGCATGCATTTCACCGGGCGCGCCGGGCGTTCGGGCGTCGAGCGGTTCATGCGCTATTATTTCCTGAACGCGAAGACGGTGGGCGACCTGACCGCCGTGTTCCTCGCCCATCTGGACGACCAGATGGCGGAACGCGGGCGGCGCTATATCCCCAGCTTCTTCCGCCGCCCGAAGAAGCTGGACGGCTTCGTGCTGGATCGCGGGCGGCTGGCGCTGCCCAATGACCAGTTCTTCCAGGACGATCCGGTCCGGCTGCTGGAAATCTTCGCGCTGGCGGACAAGCACGGCCTGGCCATCCATCCCAGCGCGATGCGCGCCGCCAGCCGCGACGCCAGCCTGATCACCGCGAAGATACGCCGCGATCCCCGCGCCAACGCCGCCTTCATGGAGGTGCTGACCAGCCCCCGCGACCCGGAAACGGTGCTGCGCTGGATGAACGAATCGACCGTCTTCGGCCGCTTCGTCCCCGATTTCCGCCGCGTCGTGGCGCAGATGCAGTTCGACATGTATCATCATTATACGGTGGACGAACATACGATCCGCGCCGTCGGCCTGCTGGCGCGGATCGAGAAGGGCGAGCTGAACCAGGATCATCCGCTGGCGGCGGACCTGATGGGCAAGCTGCTGTCGCGCCGGGTGCTCTATGTCGCGGTGCTGCTGCACGACATCGCCAAGGGGCGCGGCGGCGACCACAGCATATTGGGTGCGGAAGTGGCGGACCATCTCTGCCCGCGCCTGGGCCTGACCCCGGCGGAGACGGAAACCGTGTCCTGGCTGGTGCGGCACCATCTGCTGATGTCGGCCACCGCCTTCAAGCGCGACCTGGCCGATTACAAGACGATCCTCGATTTCGTCGACGTGGTGCAGAGCCTGGAGCGGCTTCGCCTGCTTCTCTGCCTGACCGTGGTCGACATTCGCGCCGTCGGGCCGGGCGTCTGGAATAGCTGGAAACGGCAGTTGCTGGGCGATCTCTACGAGGCCGCCGAGGAGTTGTTGCGCCTCGGCCACAAGCAGAAGGGCCGCAGCGAGCGGGTCACGAACAAACAACAGGCGTTGCGGCAGGCGATGGGCATGTCGGACGCGGAATTCGCGAAGCTCAGCAAGCGCCTGCCCCAAAGCTACTGGATCGCGGAGCCGGAGGACATCCTCATCCACAATGCGCAGCATATATTGGAGGCGGGCGATTCCCCGCTTTCCATCGCCGCGCAATATTATCCGCAGCGCGGCGCGACATTGGTGACGGTCTATGCCGCCGACCATCCGGGGCTGTTCTACCGGATCGCGGGCGCCATCCACCTGGCGGGCGGCAACATCATCGACGCGCGCATCCACACGACCCGCGACGGCGTCGCCATCGACAATTTCCTGGTGCAGGACCCGCTGGGCGGCGCCTTCCACAGCCCCGACCAGTTGACGCGCATCCGCAAGGCGATCGAGGATTCGCTCGCCAACCGGCACCGCATGATCACCAAGCTGGAAGCGCGCCCCCTGCCCCGCACCCGCGCAGAGGCCTTCCGCATCGAACCCAATGTGCTGATCGACAACAAGGCGTCCAACCGCTTCACCGTGATCGAGGTGAATGCGCGGGACCGCCCGGCGCTGCTGTTCAGCCTGGCCAACGCCCTGTTCCAGTCGAAGGTGACGGTCCACAGCGCCCATGTCGCCACCTATGGCGAGCGGGCGGTGGATACATTCTACGTCACCGACCTGCTGGCCGGAAAGATCGAGAGCAAGGGCCGGCTGCAAACGCTGGAGCGGCGCCTGCTGGAAGCGGCCGGCGGCGAAGTGGCGGAACTGGAGCGGGCTTGAACCCACCGTGCTCCTGCGAAGGCAGGAGCCCAGTTCCGCCCTCTCAACTAGGCTCCTGCCTTCGCAGGAGCACGGTGGCGCTAGACAATCTCCATCACATCGCCCGGCGTTAGCAAAGGCAACAAACGCAGCATATCCGCCCGCTCCACCGCCACGCACCCCGCCGTGGGACGCCCCTCGGACAAATGAAAGAAAATCGCGCTCCCCCGTCCCGGCACCGGCGGCGCGTCATTATGCCCCAGCACCACGATCACATCATAAGCATCATCGTCCCGCAGCAGATTTTCCGCCGAAAAGGCCCGCGGCAGATGTACCGGCCGGTTATAGGCCGGATCGGCGACATCGTCGGACCAGCCATCCCCCTCCCGCACCCAGCGCCACGGCAGGCGGATGCCCGCCGCCTCCACCTTGCCCTGCCGCAGCAGCACGCCCCGGATCGGCCAGACGCCCAGCGGCGTGCACCCGTCCCCTTCCCGCTTGTCCGCCGCCGCGCAGGAACCGCCCCGCCCGATGGTGCAGGGCATGTCCAATTCACCGAAGGATAGACGCCCCGCGCCCGCATCGACGCGGACGACGCTCATAGCTGGTGCCCGGTCCGGTCCCGCTTGGTGGCGAGATAGCGTTCATTATGCGGATTGGCGGGCAGGATGATCGGCAGCCGTTCCGCCACCTTGATTCCCGCCGCTTCCAGCCCCGTCACCTTGTTGGGATTGTTGGTGAGCAGCCGCACCTCCCCCACCCCCAGCAGGTCCAGCATCCGCGCCGCCACGGAAAAATCCCGCGCATCGATGGCGAAACCCAGCCGCACATTGGCGTCGACCGTATCGAATCCCTGATCCTGCAAGGCATAGGCGCGCAGCTTGTTGACGAGGCCGATGCCCCGCCCTTCCTGCCGCAGATAGAGCAATATGCCCCAGGTCGAATCCGCGATCTGGTGCAGCGCCTCATGCAATTGCGGCCCGCAATCGCATTTCAGCGACCCTAGCACATCCCCGGTCAGGCATTCGCTGTGCAGCCGGATCACCGGCGGCGATGAATCGCGCTGACCGACGATCAGCGCCACATGCTCGCGCGGTTCGTCGGGGCTGCGGAAGGCGACGATCTGAGCGGTTTCGCTGGCCGATACCGGCAATCTTGCCCGCGTCGCAATATCCAGATGCACGGCGTCGTCATAGGCGTCGACATCGTCGGCGCCGACCTCCGCCTCAACCTCTCCATCCACCGTCGCGAAATAGGCAGGCAATATGCCTGCCAGCCGCGCCAGCCGTAGCGCCGCCTTGGCCGCCAGCGGCGCGGCCAGCGGCTTCGCCATGAACGGCCCCTTCAGCGGCGAGGCAAGGTCCAGAACCGGATCGGAAATCGCCGTCGCCACATCGGCGTCGATCCACGGCGCCCGCGCCACCAGCACCGGCATGTCGGGATCGGCCGCCGCGATCTGGTTGGCGAGCTTCAACGTCTGCGCCCGCGCCGCGGAGATCAGTATGTCGGCCCGGGCGCCCGGATCGAAGGCGACAAGCGTCACCGAGTCCGCCCCTTCCACCGCCATCAGCCGCAACGCGCCGTCGGCGGCCTGCATCCGCACGGGCCAACCCCGGCGCAGCGCATCGATGGCGCGTGCGGCGTCACGAGCGCCCATCAGAAGGCGAATTCCGTGATGATCGGCACATGGTCGGACGGCCGCGACCAGCCGCGAATCGGCTCGACGACGCGGTGGCTGACCGCCTTTTCCGCGACGTCCCGCGTCATCCACATATGGTCGAGCCGCCGTCCGCGATCCGATTCCGCCCAGTCGCGCGCGCGATAGCTCCACCAGGTGTAGAGCCGCTGCGGGGCGGGGTAGAATTTGCGGCCGATGTCGACCCAATCGTTCGATTCCTGCAAGCGCGCTAGAATCTCGCATTCGATGGGCGTATGGCTGACGACGTTCAAAAGCTGCTTGTGGCTCCACACGTCGCATTCCATCGGCGCGATGTTGAAATCGCCGGTCAGGATGGTCGGCTTGTCCTCCAGCGTGGAGGACCATTGGATCATGCGCTCCAGGAAGTCGAGCTTCTGCCCGAATTTCGGATTGACCTCCCGATCCGGCACGTCGCCGCCGGCGGGCACGTAGACATTCTCGATCCTGACCCCATTGTCCAGCCGCACGCCGACATGGCGCGCCTCCCCATTGGCCTGCCAGTCGAGCCGGTCGTCCTCCCGGATCGGAATCTTCGACAGGATCGCAACGCCATGGTGCATCGGCTGTCCGTTCAGCACCTGATGATTATAGCCCCGCTGCCGGAACAGCCCCGCCGGGAAGGTGTCGTTCACCACCTTCGTTTCCTGCAGACACAATATGTCGGGCGATTCTTCCGTCAGAAAGCGCTCGACAATGTCGAGCCGGGCACGAACGCTGTTGATATTCCACGAAGCGATGCTGAGCGTCTGAGACATGCTGATCCACTAGGAGTCTCCGCTGCCTGGCGCAAGCACCCGTGATGGGTCGGAATTTGGCTCAGGGTGGAGCGAAAAGGGTAGATTTCGAGAACCGGCGCGCAGCGACCTTAAGATCGTGAGCACCGGAAGCGCAGAAAGCTGCCCTTTGCAGCCCTCCCTGTGGCAAATTACGGCCCATCACAAAAAGGCCCCCGCTCCGGGGGCATGGAACGGGGGCCTCGATCGCGCCCTTGAAGCGCTTTGCGGCGGGAGCGGGGTTCCGGGTAACAGGGGGGAAATCCCGGTTTCGTCTCTCGCCGTGGAGTTCCTTTTAGGGTCCGGGATATGAGCCTCAGATGAACGATTCCGAAAAGTTTTCGGCCCGTCGCGCCTGTGGCCCGTTTAGCCGCCGGCCGAGCGTCCCTTGGGTCGCGGATCGGTCCAGCGGAAGGCGGAATCGGCCACCGGCACGCCATAGCGCTGGTTGCTGAGCTTCACCGCCGTCCGGTTGTTCTGCGAATCCAGCGCCACCCAGCCGTAAAGCTGAAGGCCCGCCGGGCTGCCCGCATCGCGTTTGAAGATCATGGTGATGGTGCCATATTCGGGCCGCCTGGGGTCGCGCGCCTGGACGGACAGAACGGTCGGATCGCCGGTCTGGATCACCTTGCCGAATTTCGACAGATCCTTGTTGGGATCGATCAGCGCGCCCAGCGGCGAATTGCCGATCGGCCAGCGCTGCACCTGGCGCACCTCATAATCGATCATGGTCAGCGCCTTGCCGTCGCCCACGATCAGCAAAGGCACGCCCTTCTGATATTGGAAACGGATCTTGCCCGGCTGCTTGATCGTAAGCCGGCCGGTCAGCGTCTGGCCGTTGCGGTCGGTCTGGGCGAAATCGGCGATCATGGTGGTGACGGCGCGGATATAGGCGTTGACTCTGGACAGGTCCGACTGGCCCGCCTGCGCGGCGGCCGGCATCATCGGCGCCGCAAAGGGCGCGACGGCAAGGGTCAGGGCAGCCAGCGTCAGGCCGTGGGGCGCAAACATGCGCTTCATGCGATCATCTCCGGTTGTTCAGGATGAGGAGTGTAGGTGGCAGGGCTTGAACCCGCTGTGAACCCGATCGTTCCTGCCATGCAACGAATTGGCCGTCTGTTTTGATCATGCGCCCCAAGGATCGGCGGCAGGGCGGTGGTTCCACGCCTTCAGGCAAGGATCAGTCGGGCCTCTTCGCCGGTCTGTTGCAGGAATCCGACCGGCCCGCCGACCTCGACGCCCTTGGGCAGATCATCGGCAGTCATTCCGCACAGCGCAAGTCCGCTCTGGCAGGCGAGCAGGGTGACGCCCAATCCCAGCGCCTCTTCGATCACCATCGCCAGCGAAGGCAGCCCCGCAGCCCGATGCGCTTCGTCGCGGGGCGCTTCCACGGGCATGCGCAGCAATCCCACCGCATCCAGTTGCAGGAACACCGCCGCGCCGCCGCCCAGCGCCGCCTGAGCCGCAGCGATCACCAATGCGCCGCGCAGCCGCTCGGCATCCGCCGTCGCGACGACGATCCTCAGCTCGCGCATAGTTCCACGGCGCAACACCGGCAGGCGGGATCCTTCGGCACGGCCACGGTGCGAAACCGCATCGACAACAGGTCGGCGAGCAGCAGGCGCCCCGCCATATCCTCGCCAAAGGGAACCAGGGCGCGGATCACCTCCAGCGCCGCCAGGCTGCCCATCACGCCCGTCAGCGCGCCGATCACGCCGGTTTCGGAACAGTTCCGCTCCGGCGCGTCCTCCGGCGAGCCGACGAGGCAGCGATAGCAGGGCTTGCCCGCTTCCCAGCCGCGATAGGTCGCCAACTGCCCCTCGAACGGCCCGACAGCCGCCGAGACGAGCGGAATCCGCAGCTTCTGCGTGCAATCGGCCACCGCCAGCCGGGTGGCGAAACTGTCGCAGCCGTCCAGCACGACATCGGCATCCCGCAGCATCAGCGCGGCATTGCCTGCATCGATGCGGGCGTTGATCGGGATCAGCTTCACGTCGGGATTGAGCCGCGCAACCGCCGCCATCGCGCTTTCGGCCTTCGCCGCGCCGATTTCGGCGGTGCCGAACAGAACCTGCCGCTGGAGATTGGAGAGGGCGACCGCATCGTCGTCTATCACCCGGATCGTGCCGACGCCCGCCGCCGCAAGATAGAGGATGGCCGGGCTGCCGATCCCGCCCGCGCCGATGATCGCCACATCGGCGGACAGCAGCCGCGCCTGCCCCGCGCCGCCGATCTCCTTGAGCACGATATGCCGGGCATAGCGCTCAAGCTGATCGTCCGTGAGGGGCAGGGGCGTCATCGGGCGCGCACCCCCGTCGACCCGAAGCCGCCAGCGCCCCTGACCGTCTCGTCCAGTTCCTCGACTTCGGCGAAGCGCGCCGCCTGCACCGGCGCGGCGACCAGTTGCGCGATCCGGTCGCCCCGCGCGATCACGAAGGGTTCCTCGCCCAGATTGATCAATATGACCTTCAACTCGCCCCGATAGTCCGCGTCGATCGTGCCGGGCGTGTTGGGCAGGCTGATCCCATGTTTCAGCGCCAGGCCGGAGCGCGGCCGCACCTGCACCTCATAGCCTTCCGGGATGGCCATGGCGAAACCCGTCGCGACCGCATGCCGGCCGCCCGGCGCCAGGATGACGTCCTCCGCCGACACGACGTCCATCCCCGCCGCATGCGCCGTGGCATAGGCCGGCGCCGGCAGGCCCCGGCCATGGGGCAAGCGCTTCAGGCGGATTTCAATGGGCGGAAGCGGAGAGGACATGGGCGACCTTTTCTATCAGGCGGGTGGCGACGGCATCCTTGGGCAGATGGTCCCAGCTTTCGACGCCGTCCTTCGAAACGATGTGCACGCTGTTGGAATCGCCGCCCATCACGCTTGAGCCGGGTGGGCCGGACACGTCATTGGCGACGATCCAGTCGGCCCCCTTGCGCGCCAGCTTCGCCTGCGCATGTTCGGCGATCTTCTGCGTTTCCGCTGCAAAGCCGACCAGCAGGGCGGGCCGCTTTGCATGCCTGCCCAGAGTGGCGAGAATATCGGGATTTTCCACCAGGGCGAGGGGCGCCGGCTTCCCCGATCCATCCTTTTTCAGCTTCTGATCAGCCGCGTCGGCCGCGCGCCAGTCGGCCACGGCCGCCACCATGATCGCGGCATCGGCGGGCAAGGCCTGCTCCACGGCGGCCAGCATCTCCCGCGCCGTCTCCACATCCACGCGGGTGACGCCGGGTGGCGTGGGCAGATGCACAGGCCCCGCCACCAAGGTCACCCGCGCCCCGGCCCGCGCCGCCGCCGCCGCGATGGCGAAGCCCTGCTTGCCGGAGGATCGGTTGGCGATGTAGCGGACCGGGTCGATCGGCTCATGCGTCGGCCCGGCCGTCACCAGCACATGCCGTCCCGCGAGCGGCGCATCGGCCGCCTCGAAATCCGGCTGCCCGGCAAGCGGATCGGCGGCGGGCGGCCGGGCGAGCAGCCGCTCCACTTCCGCCGCGATCGCCTCCGGATCGGGCAGGCGGCCCTTGCCGAATTCGCCGCAGGCCATCTCCCCGCTGTCCGGCTCCATCACATGCACGCCGTCGGCCTTGAGCTGCGCGACGTTCCGCCGGGTCGCGGCATGATGCCACATGCGCACGTTCATGGCGGGAACGGCGAGCACCGGCTTGTCGGTCGCCAGCAGCAGCGTCGTCGCCAGATCGTCGGCAATGCCGCCCGCCATCCTGGCCAGGATATTCGCCGTCGCGGGCGCGACCACCACCAGGTCGGCCTGCCGCGAAAGCTGGATATGGCCGATCTCGCGTTCTTCCTTGAGGTCGAACATGTCGCCATAGACATGATCCTCCGTCAGCACGCCCAGCGACAGCGGCGTCACGAATTTCTGCGCGCTTTCCGTCAGCACCGCCCGCACCGCGATGCCGCGCCTGCGCAGCAGCCGCACCAGTTCCAGCGACTTGTAGGCGGCGATGCCGCCCGAAACGATGAGAAGGATGCGCTTGATCATGACAGGCCCATCATTTGGGCAAGCGGCGGCGCCTTGTCCAGCCATTCCCATCGTCCCGACAAGCAATATGGCCAGAGGCCGGGCCGGAACCGATCCGCCCCTTCATGCGATTATTCCGTGAGAGCGGCGCAACCGTATCGAAGGGGCATGCATGGCAAGAAGCCGGACAGCACCGGGCCAGATCGACCTCGTCACCCGCTATCGCGAGGTCCGGGGATTGAGCGAAGCGCTCGCCGCGCCGCTGTCGGACGCGGATGCGACGGTCCAGTCCATGCCCGACGCGTCCCCCGCCAAATGGCACCTGGCGCATGTGAGCTGGTTCTTCGAATGCTTCGTCCTGCGCGACCATGTGCCGGGCTACGCGCCCTTCGATCCGTATTACGCCTATCTGTTCAACAGCTATTATGAGGCCGAGGGCCCACGCCACGCCCGGCCGATGCGGGGCATGCTCACCCGCCCGACGCTGGAGGAAATCCGCGCCTATCGCGCCCATGTCGACAGGGCGCTGGCCGCCGCCCTGCCGATGCTGATGCCCGATGCGCAGGCGCTGGTGCTGCTGGGCCTCCACCATGAGCAGCAGCATCAGGAACTGATGCTCACCGACGTGCAGCATCTGCTGTCGCTGAACCCGCTGGAACCCGCGCTCTACGACGCGCCCAACGCACTGCCCGCGCCGCTGCCGGGCCCCCTCCACTGGATCGAGGGTCGGCAGGGATTGGTCGAGATCGGCGAGGACGGCAAAAGCGACTTCGCCTTCGATTGCGAGACGCCCCGCCACAAGACGGTGCTGCACCCCCATGCCCTGGCGCACCGGCCGATAACCAATGGCGAGTGGATCGCCTTCATCGAGGATGGCGGCTATGCCGACGCCGCCCTTTGGCTGTCGGACGGCTGGGCCTGGGTGCAGGCCGAACGGATAGAGGCGCCGCTTTACTGGCGGCGGGGCGATCAGGGCTGGACGCGCTTCGGCCTGGACGGGCGCAAGCCGGTCAATCCCGCCGCGCCGGTCAGCCATGTCAGCCTCTATGAGGCGGACGCCTATGCCCGATGGGCGGGCGCGCGCCTGCCGACCGAGGCGGAATGGGAAAGCGCCGCCCTGAACGTCGCGCCGACCAGCGGCAACCAGTTGGACGGCTCCGCCTGCCCCCGCCCCCGCGCCGCGGACGGAGGCTCCGCGCTGACGCAGATGTACGGCGACGTGTGGGAATGGACGGGCAGCGCCTATCGCCCCCACCCCGGTTTCCGCGCCGCCGAAGGCGCGGTGGGCGAATATAACGGCAAGTTCATGTCCGGGCAGTTCGTTCTGAAGGGCGGCAGTTGCGCCACGCCGCGCGGCCATATGCGGCCCAGCTACCGCAATTTCTTCTACCCCCATCAACGCTGGCAGTTCACCGGGCTGCGGCTGGCGAAGGATTTGTGACGCGATGCTGCTGACCGAGGATGTCCCGCCGGCCCTGCACGATCCCGATCCGGCCTTCCGCCGCGACATCGTCGAAGGCTTGTCCCGCGAGCCCAAGGCGACGCCGCCCATCTGGTTCTACGACCGGCGGGGATCGGAACTGTTCGAGGCGATCACCGACCTGCCGGAATATTATCCGACGCGCACGGAAACCGCCCTGCTGGAGCGGCATGGCGCGGATTTCGCCGCCGCCGTCGGCGCCGGTCGGGCCGTGGTGGAATTCGGCGCGGGCAGTTCGCGCAAGACACCGCATCTGCTGCGCGCCATCGATCCGGCCGCCTATGTGCCGATCGACATCAGCGGCGACTTCCTCCACGCGTCGAGCGCGGAACTGGCGTCGGCCTTTCCGGGCCTGCCCATCCTGCCGGTGGTGGGCGACTTCAACGGCGAACTGGCCTTGCCGGCGGCGATCGACGGGCTGCCGCGCCTGGGCTTCTTCCCCGGATCGACCATCGGCAATATGGAGCCGGATGCGGCGGTCGACCTGCTGCGGGCGATGCGGCGGCTGCTGGGCGGGGACGCGATGCTGCTGATCGGCATGGACCGGATCAAGGACCGCGACCGGCTGGTCGCCGCCTATGACGATGCCGCCGGAGTGACGGCCGCGTTCAACCTCAACCTGATCGCGCGCATCAATCGGGAGCTGGCGGGCGACCTGCCGCTGGACGGCTTCGTCCATCGCGCCATCTGGAACGACGACAAGGCGCGCATCGAAATGCATCTGGAGGCGGTGCGGCCGCTCCATTTCCATGTCGCCGGCCAATGCTTCCGCATGGAGCAGGGGGAGACCATCCATACCGAGAGCAGCCATAAATATGGCGCCCGCGACGAAAGGCTGCTGCTGCGCGCCGGCGGGTGGGAGCCGCTGCGCGAATGGAGCGACGCGGAAGGGCTGTTCTCGCTGATCCTCGCGGGCGCTTAGAGCATCCAGCAATAACTAGGAACCGTTCACTGAACCCTTTGGCAGGCGCAGGACAGGCTTGTCGAAGCGGCGCATGAAGGACCGATCCTGGCACAGGTGCTACGATACGGGCCTTCGACTTCGCTCAGCCCCTGCTCAGCACGAACGGCGTGCATTTGATTGAACGCAGGATGCTTTAGGGCGAATTGCAAGCGATCGAAACCCGCTCTCATGTCGAGAGAACAAAGCTGTTCCTGCGAAGGCAGGAACCCAGTTCCGCCGTCGATCTGGGTTCCTGCCTTCGCAGGAACACGGGGTGCGCGTTGGGCGGGAAAGCCTCCGGCGGCTCAGTCGGTCACCCTGGCGGACCAGGTGGTGATCCAGTGCCATGCGCCGCGGCATTCCCCCATCGCGCTCGCCTCGACCAGGCGGAAGCGCGCCCCGTCCCAGACATAGGCCTCGCTGCCGCCGCAATCGCCGATGCCGCGTCCCTTGGCATAGCTTTGCAGGGTGGCCGTTTCCGGCGCCCAGTCCGCATTGACCAGCATTGGATGGCCTGCCTCCTCGCTCCAGCCCGGCTGATAGTCGAAGCCCGCGAAGCGGAAGGCGCGTCGGCCAGGAATGCCGGTCGCGATCACCGGGACGGAGGTGTAGTTATAGGCCCCCGCACCGCAGGGCACCAGGACCAGCGTCTCCGTCTTCGACAATCGGTGCAGTTCGGGCGGAGAGGACGCGGACCTCATCTCATCCGCGCAACCCGTGAAGGTGCCTAGCGCCGTCAGTTCCTCTCGCCAGAGCGCGGGCGGCTGAGCGCCCGCGGGCACGGCGGCCCGCCGGATCGTGGGGAGTGGGGGCGCAGGACGCACGGCGCCGCGCGCAAGCAGGCCCGTTGCGACAAGGGCCGCCACCGTCCCCGCCCTGCCCTGCTTCGCGTCCATATAGCGCTGCGCGGCAGCCGAGCCGGCCAGGGACGGCCGGTCGATGCGCCTGCCGCCGGCGCGGATTTCCATGCCGCCGCCCTTCGCCATGGCGATCGCCAGCGCGGACGCCTGCGGGCCTTGGACGCTTGCCTCGCCGTTCACGCTCGTCACGCTGGCGATCTTGCGGCCGTCCACCAGGAAATCCAGCGTCTCCCGGCCCTTGGCTGCGCGGCTGACCCAGATTTCGGGATCGGCGTCCGCCCCCGCTTCCCGCACGATGCCCAGCATCACCGGCGCATTGGGCCAGTTGCCGCCTTCGGGCAGCAGCGACACGGCCTCGCATCGATTGCGATTGTCGCAGCCGATGGTCCAGTCCTTGTAGCTTTCCAGCTTGCCCGGCTTCGGCGCCTGCGCCGCGGCCGGCGCCGCCCACAGGACCGACAAGACCGTCAGCCCGAATATGCGTATCGCCCCCATGCGTTAACCATAACCGATCTTGCAGGCTGCGGGTAGAACTTTCGTTATAGTGTCGGAACGATCAGCGCAGGCTGAGCATCAGGCCTGCCAGCGCCGCGCTCATGAGGTTGGCAAGGCTGCCCGCGACCAGCGCCTTCAGGCCCAGCCGGGCGATCACCGGCCGCTGGTTGGGCGCAAGATTGCCGGTGACCGCCATCTGGATCGCGATGGAGCTGAAATTGGCGAAGCCGCACAGCGCGAAGGTGACGATGGCGACGGTCGCCGGAGACAGCGCGCCCTGCACCTGGCCGAGATTGATATAGGCGACGAATTCGTTGAGCACGACCTTGGTCCCGAACAGGCCGCCCGCCACCTGCGCCTCCGTCCAGGGAATGTTGAGCAGAACCATGAGCGGGGAAAAGGCATGGCCGAGCAGTTGCTGGAAGCTGAGGTCGGGATAGCCGAACCAGCCGCCGATGCCGCCGAGTATGCCGTTGGCCAGCGCCACCAGCGCGACGAAGGCCAGCACCATGGCGCCGACCGCGACGGCCAGCTTCACGCCGGTCTGCGCGCCCTGCGCGGCCGCCATGATGAGGTTGGCGGGCTTTTCCTCGTCATGGGTGGCGGGGGGCATCGGCTCGCCGGGGGTTCCGCCCGGCAGCAGAGCGGCAGGCCCGGTGTCGCCGATCCGGCTTTCGGGCAGGGCGATGTCGGGATGATCGCCCAGGGGGAGTTCGGGTTCGCGCTCCGGCTCGTCGGGCATCATGATCTTCGCCATCAGCAGGCCGCCGGGCGCGGACATGAAGCTCGCCGCCAGCAGATAGTCGATCTTGATCCCCATGGAGGCATAGGCGGCCAGGATCGTGCCCGCGACGCCCGCCATGCCGCTGGTCATCACGGCGAAAAGCTGCGGCGGGGTCAGGCCCGCCAGATAGGGGCGGATGACGAGCGGACTCTCGCTCTGCCCCACGAAGATGTTGGCGGCGGCGCACAGGCTCTCGACCTTGGACACCCCCGTCACCTTCTCGATCGCGCCGCCGACCCAGCGCACCACCTGTTGCATGATGCCCAGATGGTAGAGAATAGACACCAGGCTGGCGAAGAAGATGATCACCGGCAGCGCAGCGATGGCGAAGCTGGCGCCGCCGATCTCCGGCCTGGCGAGCGGACCGAAGATGAAGTCCGTCCCCGCCTGCGCATAGCCGAGCAGGTTCGACACGCCATGCGACATGCCCGCGATCACGGCGCGTCCGGCGGGCACGTAGAGCACCAGCAGCGCGATGCCCGCCTGCAACAGGAACGCCGCGCCGACGACGCGAAGGCGGATGGCGCGGCGGTCGGAGGAAAGGATGAAGGCAATGGAAAGGATCAGCGCGATACCGGCTAGGCCAATGAGAAGATGCATGAACAGCTTTCGCGGGAAGAACGAACGGCGCGACCATAAAGAGCGCGCATGATGGAGGCCAGCAGCTTTACGCCAATAGCTTTACGCCGGTAAATTTACGATTTTGCAAATGGATTCGGGTCGAGATGCCTGGGCGTTTGCTGCTCTTATCTCGTCGTCATGCTGAACTTGTTTCAGCATCCATTCTCCCCAGGAACCAAGGCTCGATCTGGAGAAATGCACCCTGAAACAGGCTCAGGGTGACGATCATGCAAGGGTAGCTAGCGTGTGTGTGTGTGGATTCAGTTCAGGGCGCGGCGAAAATAGTGGATTTCGAGAACTGGCGCGCAGCGTACTTCAGTACGTGAGCACCGGAAGCGCAGAAAGCCGCTATTTGCAGCCCGCCATGGGCTGAATCCACACACACACACACACACACACACGCTAAAGCGGATTGCCGTTTTCGTCCCGCAGCACTTCGCGGCGGCCGACATGGTTGGGCGGTCCCACCAACCCCTGCTCCTCCATCTGCTCGATCAGGCGGGCGGCGCTGTTATAGCCGACGCGCAATTGCCGCTGGAGCCAACTGGTCGACGCCTTCTGATTTTCGAACACCAACTGGCAGGCCTTGCGGAAAAGCTGCGCGTCGGGGCTGTCGTCGCCCAGATCCACCCCGTCGAGCGCGAAGCTGCCTTCCTCCGGCTCCTCCGTGACGGCGGCGATATAGTCGGGCTGGCCCTGCGCGCGCCAATGATCCGCCACCACCCGCACCTCGTCGTCCGACACGAAGGGACCATGGACGCGCATCAACCCCTTGCCGCCATGCATGTAGAGCATGTCGCCCTTGCCCAGCAGTTGTTCGGCGCCCTGCTCCCCCAATATGGTGCGGCTGTCGATCTTCGACGTGACGAAGAAGCTGATGCGGGTCGGCAGGTTCGCCTTGATCACGCCGGTGATGACGTCGACCGATGGCCGCTGCGTCGCCAGGATCAGGTGGATGCCCGCCGCGCGCGCCTTCTGCGCCAGCCGCTGGATCAGGAATTCCACTTCCTTGCCAGCCGTCATCATCAGGTCGGCCAGCTCGTCCACCACCACCACGATCTGGGGCAGCGGCTGGAAATCCAACTGCTCCTCCTCATAGATCGGCTTGCCGGTTTCGGGATCGTAGCCGGTCTGCACCCTGCGGCCGAGCGGCTTGCCCTTGGCCTTCGCGGCGCGGACCTTCTCATTGTAATTGGCGAGGTTGCGGACGGAAATCGACGCCATCATGCGATAGCGGTCCTCCATCTGCTCGACTGCCCATTTGAGCGCCCGGATCGCCTTGGCAGGCTCCGTCACCACCGGCGACAGCAGATGCGGAATATCGTCATAGGTCGACAGTTCCAGCATCTTCGGATCGATCATGATCAGCCGCAACTGGTCCGGCGTCATGCGGTAGAGCAGCGACAGGATCATCGCGTTCAGCCCGACCGACTTGCCCGAACCCGTCGTGCCCGCGATCAGCAGATGCGGCATGGGCGCCAGGTCGGCGATGATCGGCTCGCCGGAGATATTCTTGCCCAGGATGATCGGCAGCGTCGCCTCCGCCCCGAACTGCTCGCTGGTGATGAGTTCGCGGAAGGACACGCCCTCCCGGTTGGCGTTGGGCAGTTCGATGCCGATCACCGTGCGCCCCGGAATCGTCGCCACGCGGGCCGAAAGCGCCGACATGTTGCGGGCGATGTCGTCGGCCAGCGCGATCACCCGGCTCGCCTTGATGCCGGGCGCAGGCTCCAGCTCATACATGGTGACGACCGGGCCGGGCCGGACCTCGACGATATTGCCCTTCACATGGAAGTCGTCGAGCACGGATTCCAGCAGGCGCGCATTGCGCTCCAGCGCCGCCTTGTCGATCTTCTGCCCCTGGCTCGCGGGGATCGGGTTCAGCAGGTCGGGCGAAGGCAGGGAGCTATGGCCGAACAGATCGTCCTGCGACACCGGCGCCATGGGGCGCTGCGCCGGCGCTGGCTTGGGCGTCTGGATGTTGATCGGCGGCTTGGGTTCGTTGGAGACGGTCTTGCGCGGCGTCGCCACGCGCTCGAAAACATCGTCTTCCTCATCCGCGTCGACAGTCGGCGCGGGACCGGCCAGAGCGAATGTCGGCTTCGGCAGGCTGAGGCGCGGCAGGGAAGGCCTGCGCAAGGCGATGATCGGCTTTTCCAGCGCCAGGCTGCGATACCACAAGACAGCGCCCGCGATCAGCGTCAGCACGATCAGGACGCCGGTGATCCATCCCTGCGCGGCGGGCATCTGCGCGGTCAGGCTGGCCACGCCCCGCGCCGTCACCAGCGCGATGATGCCGCCCCACCCGGCGGGCAGGCCGACCAGCGGATTGGTCTGGAACAGCGCCAGCGCGATGCCGATCAGCGTGATGCCCGCGAAGCATTTGCCGAACTGCCCCTTCCACCCGCTCATATCCTGGTCGCCCCAGAGGCGCCGGGCGGTGATCGCCATCAGCGGCAGCACCAGAGCCACCGGCACGCCCAGCAGCCAGAGCAGGAAATCCGCCACCCATGCGCCCGGCGCCTGCATGATATTCTGCACATGGTCGCCCGCGACCGTGTTCATCGACGGGTCGCTCGGCTGATAGCTGAGCAGCGCCAGGGCCAGGAACAGGGTCGCCAACAACAGCGCGATCGATCCGATCAGCGCGCCGCTGCGGATCAGGCTGCGTTTCAGCATTTCGCGCCATTCCGGCGTGCGCTTGGCACCGCGGCTGACAGCCATGGCCTCCATGTCCCCCAAATGTTCCGTCCGGGGACAATGCGCCGAGCGGGGAGTCCCCGTCAAGAGTCCGCCCCCTCGGCTCGTCCCGCTGACTCCGTAACAATCCGTATGTCGGCGGGCGGCGGGTCAGCGCAAAAGTCCGGCGAAAGGAGACTTCGCCATGATCGCCGCTTTCTATCCCGTCCTTGTCGTCGTCGCGCTGGGGGCCTTCACCGCCGTCCTTCTGGGCGTCAGCGTGCAGGATGCGCTGACGCGAGAGCGCTGAGCGCTTCGCCGTCGACGCGCTGCACCGTCCATTCGTCCATCGGCCGCGCGCCGAGGGAACGGTAGAAGGCGATGGACGGTTCGTTCCAGTCCAGCACCCACCATTCCAGCCTCGCGCAATCCCGCTCCAGCGCCAGTTGCGCGAGGCGGGAAAGCAGCGCCTTGCCCGCGCCCAGGCCCCGCGCTTCGGGAATGACGAACAGATCCTCCAGATAAAGTCCCGGCCGCCCTTCGAAGGTGGAGAAATTGTGGAAGAAGAGGGCGAAGCCGACGGCCTCCCCATCATTTTCCGCGATCAGCACCTCGGCCATGGGGCGCGGGCCGAAGAGATATTTGTCCAGGCTGGCGCGGTCGGCCTTCACCTCATGCGACAGCTTCTCATAGTCGGCCAGGGCGAGGATGAAGCCGTGAATCGCACCGATGTCGGCGGCAACGGCCTCGCGGATGGTGACGGACATGCTTTTCCTTTCAGGCGACGGACGGTTCGACATGCGATGCCTGGGCCGGCCCTGCACGGGACGCGATCAGGCATCCCACCACGATCAGCAGCGCGCCTGCCAGGGTGGTCAGGGTCAGCCGTTCGCCAAAGGCAAGCCAGCCGATGATTGCGGCCCAGAGGAAGGCGCTATATTCGACCGGGATCAACAGTTGCGCCTCCGCCCGCGCATAGGCCCAGGCCAGCGCGGCGAGCGAGGTGAAGGCCAGCGTCGCGGCCAGGGCCACCAGCGCCCATGAGGGCGGCGCCGGCACGACCGGCCTGACCTGGACGAGCGCCGCGAAAAGCACGAACAGCCCCAGCATCACCACATGCTGGAAGAAGGCGACCTCTATCGGGGAAGCAAGCTGCGCCTGCTGCCGCTGGAGGATGAGGTTCCAGGCGAACAGCACCGCCGAAACGAGGACCGCGCCCGCGCCCAACAGCGCGTCCGTATCATAATCGCCCCGCACGCGACCCGACAGGATGACCGCGACGCCGACCAGCCCCAGCAAAGACGCGCCGATGGCCCGCCGCCCGATCCTTTCCTTGAGCAGCAGGGCGGCGAGATAGAGCGCGACCAGCGGCGCGATGAAGGACAGGGCGATGGCCTCGGCCAGTGGCATCCGCATGATCGCCCAGAAGAACAGGCTGGCCATCACCGCCACCACCGCCCCGCGCAGCATGTGCAGCCGCAGCACGGCCCGATCCGGCCAGCGCTGCCGCGTCAGCAGCATCAGAGCCAGCCCCAACAGGCTGCCCGCGACAGCGCGCCAGAACAGCGCGTCGAACAGGCCGATGGAGAGGCTCAATCCCTTCATCGCCGCATCCATCACGGAAAACAGCGCGACCCCCAGGCAGCAGACGGCAAAGGGAAGGGCGAGGGAGCGGGGCGCGGTCATAGGACGGGGAACGGCTTATTCCGCCGCTTCCGCCTTTCCGGCATCGGTGGTTTCGGCCTCCAGCTTCGCCGCCTCGATCTCAGCCGCCTTGGCCTCCACCAGGCCGACGATATGGTCGATCATGCCTTCGTCCTGCACCGTATGGTCGGTCAGGCCGGACAGATAGACCATATGCTTGCCCGCGCCGCCGCCGGTCAGGCCGATATCGGTCTCCCGCGCTTCGCCGGGGCCGTTCACCACGCAGCCCAGCACCGACAGCGACAGCGGCGTGTGGATATGCTGGAGCCGGTCCTCCAGCGCCTGCACGGTACGGATCACGTCGAATCCCTGACGCGCGCAACTAGGGCAGGAAATGACCTTCACGCCCCGCGTGCGGATGCCGAGCGACTTCAATATCTCGTAACCGACCCGCACTTCCTCCTCCGGCTCGGCGGAAAGGGAAACGCGGATCGTGTCGCCGATCCCGGCCCAGAGCAGATTGCCGATGCCGATGGCGCTTTTCACCGTGCCGCCGATCAGCCCGCCCGCCTCGGTAATGCCCAGGTGCAGCGGGCAATCCACCGCTTCGGCCAACTGCATATAGGCGGCGACGGCCAGGAAGACGTCGCTCGCCTTCACCGCCACCTTATAGTCGTGAAAATCCTGGTCCTGGAGCAGCTTGATATGGTCGAGCGCGCTTTCGACCAGCGCTTCGGGGCAAGGCTCGCCATATTTTTCCAGCAGATCCTTTTCCAGGCTGCCTGCATTGACGCCGATGCGGATCGAGCAGCCATTGGCCTTGGCCGCGTCGACCACTTCCTTGACCCGCGCCTCGCTGCCGATATTGCCCGGATTGATGCGCAGGCAGGCCGCGCCCGCATCGGCGGCTTCCAGAGCCCGCTTATAGTGGAAATGAATGTCCGCGACGATCGGCACGCGGGCGGCGCGGACGATCTGCTTGAGCGCCGCGGTCGAGGCCTCGTCGGGACAGGAGACGCGGATGATGTCCACGCCCGCTTCCTCGCAACGGCGGATCTGGTCGACGGTCGCCCTGACGTCATCGGTCGGCGTGTTGGTCATGGTCTGCACCGTGACCGGCGCGCCGCCGCCTACCGGAACATTGCCGACCATGATCTGGCGGCATTGCCTGCGGGCGATGTCGCGCCAGGGACGCAGGCCGGGATTATGGTCGGACATGAAAAAGGGGCTCCGTGGTGATGGAGCCCCTATAGGGATTTACCGCGAGCTTTAGAAGCGCGAGCTGTTTTGGGTTTCAGCAAAGCTGAAACGTGCGGCACCGGCCCTCACCCCCACCCGACCGCCCACAGGATACCATGTCTGGGCGGTCGGGTGGGGGTGAGGGCCGGTGCCGCTCCTATCAAAAGCGTGCCGTCAAAGAAGCGCCGATCTGGTCCGCATTGCCGCTGGTCTGCGACAGGGTGGTCGCCGTCACCGTTGCGGGCGCGGGATAATAGCTGTCCGGACGGATGATGTTCGCCTTCTCCACGAAATTATGGGCATAGCTGAGGTTCAGCGCAAAGGCGGGCGAGATATTATAGGTCGCGCCGGCCGACAGCCAGGTCCGATCGCCGTCGGGCACGCGGGTCGTCAGATGCTGCGGATTGGTGGGCGAGCGGTCGAACATCGTGCCCGCCCGCAGGGTCAAGGCCGGGCTGACGTCATATTCTCCGCCCAGGCTGACGCTGTAGCTGTCCTTGTAATCCAGTTCCTTGTTGCTGGTCCCGGCGGCGGAGGTGATGGCGATGCCCTTGAACTTCGACCAATTGTACCAGCGGGCGCTGATCATGGCGCGCAGCTTCGGCGTCAGGCGATGCATGAAGCCGACCGTGACGATGTCGGGCAGGTCGAGCGGCGCGGAAGCGTCCAAAACGCCATTGGCCGAGGCGATCGGACCCAGAAGGCCGGAAATGCTCTGCGTGCCGGTCACCTTGTGATTGACGCCGGAACGGTAGGAGACGCCCACATTGGTGTCGCCATTGGTGTAGAACAGGCCCGCATTCCAGCCGACCGTCCAGTCGTCGCCCTTCAACCGGGCGAAACCATCGGTCGGGGCCAGTGGCGAAAGCTGCGGCAGCGCGTTGGTGAGGGTCGCCTTCACATATTGCACGTCGACGCCGCCGCCGATCGAGAAATTGTCGTTGAGCCTATAGGCTGCGCTGGACTGGATATTATAGGTCTTGAGGTCGGTGTAGATCGAATCGTAACGGCCGAAAAAGCCGTCGTCATAATCCAGCTTCAACCCGAAGGGTGCATTGACCCCCAGCCCAAGCCACAGCCGGTCGGTCGCCTGCGCCGTGACGTAGAAGCTGGGGATGGGAATGACCTTTTCGAACGGCTGGCCGCCGTCATTGCCGGTCACCGGCACCCGCGCGCCCGGCACGGTGGGAACGGTGCGGTAGGTGCCGCGATTGGCCTGGTGGGCGGAGGCCATGAGCGCGATGCCGCCGACCGAGGTCTGGATGCCCGGCAATTGCGTCATGGCCGCAGGATTGAAATAGATGGCGGACGGATCGTCCGCCGCAGCGCCGGCGCCGGCCATTGCGCGGCCGGTTTCCTTTGGCGCCTGTTCCTGAAGGTAGAAACCACCCGCCAGAGCCGGGACGGGTGCTGCGAATGCGCCCGACAGCAGGAGACTGGCGAGGATGGGGCGGCGCAATGGCATGATGAAACCTCTCTTCAAACGTGTTTGCGGCAAATGGCTTTCACCGGAAAAATGATGCCCTTAAAGCCGCGCCCTATTAGCAATATGGTTAAATTATCGTTCGAAAAGCCCTAATTTACGGGGATTTCACGCGCTGGATCGCCGAAAATGCGAAACGACGCTACGGCAGGAAGCGAAAAGGGGAGGGCAAAAAGGCAAAAAAAAAGCCGCCCCGGAGGACGGCTTGAAAGTTTTAGGAGAGGATGCCTGAAAGGCCTTTTCCTTTTGCGGTGCAGCGGCGCATTTCGCAAATGCGAAAAGCTGACCCCTGGTTGCGTTTTCTGCAACTGCCCCCTTATATCCTTGTTTCCCTGGCGTAAAAATATGTTTCTCCTGGCGATCTGCCTGTCGCCGGGATCAGGAATCGGCTCGCGAAATCCGAATCACGCCCGAATCGGCCAGATGGGCGTCGATCTGCGCGACCAGGCGCGCCAATCCTTCCTCATCCTTCGCCTCGGCGCGGGCAACGAGCGCGTCCTGGGTGTTGGAGGCCCTGAGCAGCCACCAGCCATCGGGCGCGACGACCCGCAGGCCATCGGTTTCGTCGACGTTCGCGCCCAGGGCCTGCAAGCGGGCGCGGACTTCCTCCACCACCGCGAACTTGCGGCTATCCGCCACTGGAAAGCGAAGTTCGGGCGTATTCGCCATGTTCGGCATTTCGTCGCGCAGGGCGGTTACGCTGCGGCCCAACCGGGTCAGACCCCGGATCAGGCGCACCGCCGCATAAAGCCCGTCGTCGAAACCGTAATAATCGTCCGCGAAGAAGATATGGCCGGTCATCTCGCCGCCCAGCGGAGCGGCAATCTCCTTCATTTTGGACTTGATCAGGCTGTGGCCCGTCTTCCACATCAGCGGCCGCCCGCCCAGCGCGGCGATGCGGTCGAACAGGGCCTGGCTGGCCTTCACATCCGCGACGATGGTGGCGTTCGGGCGGTCCTTCAGCACCAGTTCGGCGAAGATGCCCAGCAACTGGTCGCCCCAGATTACCCGCCCCTTGCCGTCCACCACGCCGATCCGGTCCCCGTCTCCGTCGAAAGCCACTCCGAAATCGAGATTCTTGGCGCGGACAAGCGCTTTCAGGTCCGCCAGATTCGCCTCGACAGTGGGATCGGGGTGATGATGGGGAAAATGTCCGTCTATCTGGGTGAAAAGCACATGATGCTCACCTGGCAGGAGCTTGACCAGCTTGTCCACGATCGGTCCAGCGGCGCCGTTGCCCGCGTCCCAGCCAATGCGCCAGGCGGCGCCGTCGAACCCCTGCACCAGCCGGGCGACGTAGCGGTCCATGACGGCGACAGTCTCGACCTGCCCTCTGTTTCCACTCCCGCCGTCGCTCCAGTCGCCCGCCGCCGCCATGCTCCCCAGATTCGCGATGTCCGCCCCAAAAAAGGCCTGGTGCTGAAATACCAGCTTGAAGCCGTTATGATCGGCGGGATTGTGGCTGCCGGTTATCTGCACGCCGCCGTCGACATCGAGCGCCGCTTCGGCATAATAGAGCATGGGCGTCGGGCCGAGGCCTATGCGCACGACATCGGTTCCGGAATCCTGAAGGCCCTGCACGACCGCCTGTTCCAGCGCCGGGGAACTCAGCCGCCCGTCATAGCCGACCGCGACTTTTGATCCGCCTGCCCGCCTGACAATCGTGCCGAAGCTGCGGCCCACGGCATAGCCATCCGCCTCGCCCAGCGTGCGGCCCACCACGCCCCGAATGTCATATTCGCGCAGGAGCGTGGGATGAAAGCGATGGGCCATGGCATCCTCTCCCTTGGCTTCAACGGCGTTGCGCGGCTTCCTCGATCAGCAGGTCGCGGGCGGCGTTGATCTGAGCCGCCAGCGCTTCGGTGCCGCCCTTGTCCGGATGGACCGAGGCGATCAGGCGGCGATGCGCGGCGCGGATGGCGCGGGCGTCGGCGTCCGGCCCGACGCCCAGCAGCTTGCGCGCGTCGTTCACCGCCTGGGACGAAACGGCTTGCGGCGCGGGCGTGCCCGGCCCGGCTTTCGCCTTGCCCCGCCGGCTTCTGGCCAGGAAGAACAAGGTGGCCCCGATGAGCAGCGGCGCGCCGACCAGCGGCTTGCCCTTGGCGGCCGCGACCGCGCCGACCAGAGCGGCGCCCAGCGCCATGCCATCCTTCGCGCTCATGCGTTGCAACCGTCCCGTCCAGATCAGCCAGGCCGCCAGCCCGATCAGAAGCAGCGCCAGCAGACCCATCAGGCCGCGCCGAGCATGTCCAGCGGCGCGGCCTCGACCCGCGAGGGCAGGGCAAGGCCCGACACCATCTCGCGCAGTTCCTGCCGGGCGGCGATATGGCTGACGCCCAGTTCGCCCAGATGCCCCTTGTCCAGCAGGGTCAGGCCCGACGGGAAAAGCTCGCGGAAGATCACCCGCTCCGAAAGGCCCGGAATCACGCGGAATCCGACGCGGCGGGAAAGCTCCATCAGCGCGTCGCCCACCCGCTTCTTGTTGCGGGCGTCATGATGCTGGACGCGGTTGCGCAGCACCACCCAGTCGATGGTGACGCCGTCCGCCTTGGCGCGGGTCTTGCGCGCCTCGAAGATCAGTTCGGAATAGAAGGACAGGCGCTTCACCTTGAATGTTTCCGCGTCCACCTGCCCGATCAGGTCGAAATCGACGAAACTGTCGTTCATCGGCGTCACCAGCGTGTTGGCGCGGGCGGCCATGTGGCGGGCATAATCATCGTCGCGGCCGGGCGTGTCGATGACCAGGAAATCCTTGCCTTCGGCCATGGCCGCCGCCTGTTCCTCCAGCGCCTCGACGCTGTCGCCCTTGAACACCGCGAAGTCCGGAGTCGGCAGGTCGATACCGCGACGGCGCGCAGTCTCCGCCCGATTCTCCATATAACGGGTGATGGTGCGCTGCCGCGGGTCGAGGTCGATCATGCCGACGCGATGACCCAATACCGTCAGCGCGATGGCCGTATGCACGGCGGTCGTCGACTTGCCAGTCCCGCCCTTCTCATTGGCGAAGACGATATGGTGCGTTTGGGCGTTCGCCATCGGACCTTCATTACCCCGTTGATTGTCGCATTGTCTGTTGACCGTTTCAGCCGGTCATGCCTTAGCAGGATATACCCCTATCGCTGCCCTTATCGGAGCCGTTCCTGTCGTGCAAATCCTCCGTGACCTGCCTTCGCTGCGCGCCGCCGTCGATGCGCTGAAAAGCGACGGAAAACCGCTTGCTTTGGTGCCCACCATGGGCGCGCTGCATGACGGGCATATGGTGCTGGTGGAGGAAGCGCGGCGACATGCGGGCCATGTGGCGGTGTCGATCTTCGTCAATCCCCGCCAGTTCGGCGTGAACGAGGATCTGGACGCCTATCCCCGGCGCGAGGCGAAGGACGCGCAGATGCTGCAGGCAGCCGGAGTCGACATCCTCTGGGCGCCGACGGTCGACGTCATGTATCCGGCGGGCTATGCCACCAACATCTCCGTCTCCGGCGTGACCGAGGGACTGGACGGCGCGGCCCGGCCCGGCCATTTCGACGGCGTGGCGACGGTCGTGACCAAGCTGTTCAACCAGGTCCGCCCGGACCTCGCCCTGTTCGGGGAAAAGGATTATCAGCAGCTCGCCGTGATCCGGCGCATGGTCCGCGATCTGGACGTGCCGATCGAGATTGTCGGCGTGCCCACCCAAAGGGCCGAGGACGGCCTGGCCCTGTCGTCGCGCAACGCCTATCTGAGCGAGGAGGAGCGCAAGGACGCGCTCGCCCTCCCCCGCGCCCTGGGCGAAGCGGCGCGGCAGATGGAAAAGGGCGCGACCGTGGAATCGGCTGTCGCCAAGGCCATCGCCCTGCTGGCGGCGCATGGCTTCGATCCCATCGACTATGTGACGCTGTGCGACGCGGTGACTCTGGAACCGATGACGGCGCTGGACCGCCCCGCAAGGCTGCTGGGCGCGGCGAAACTCGGCAAGACGCGCCTGATCGACAATATCCCGGTCGATCCAATTTAATATCCGTCATCCCAGCGAAAGCTGTGATCTCAGACGATGGGGCACAGCATAGCCTCACGAGATCCCAGCCTTCGCTGGGATGACGGCTATGTCAAAACGGCTTCACGATCACCGCGATCACGATCACCGCAGCCGCGATTCCCGGAATCTCGTTCAGCAACCGCAATTGCTTCTCGCTGAGCGGCCGCTCCCCCCTGGCCAGCTTCTTCGCATAGCCCGCGATCCAGCCATGATAGCCCGACAGACCCAGCACGAAGAGCAATTTCAGGTGGAACCAGCCGAAATGCCAGGCGCCGATCTCCACCATCAGCATCAGGCCGAAGACCCAGACCAGAAGCAGCGACGGGTTCAGGATGATCTTGAGCAGCCGCCTTTCCCGGTCGATCCACTTCCTGTCCTCGTCCGATCCCACCGGGCATTGCTGGTGATAGACGAAGAAGCGCGGCATCATGAACAGGCCCGCCATCAGGAAGATGACGAAGATGACATGCGCGGCTTTGACCCACAAATAGGCTGCTCCCAGATAAGGCATATTCAGTCTCCCGCTGCCCGCACATAGCTAAGCAGCGCTTCGACATGATCAATGGGGGTGTCGGGCAATATCCCATGCCCCAGGTTGAAGATATGGGGCCGCCCGGCAAAGGCGGCGCGGATATTGTCGACGGCCTCTTCCACGGCCCTGCCCCCGGCGATCAGCGCCAGCGGATCGAGATTCCCCTGCACCGGCAACCCCTGCGGCAGCACGCGGTTGGCCCAGTGCGGATCGACCGTCTCGTCCACGCCGACCGCGTCGACCCCGGTCCCGACCGCATAATCCGCCAGTTTCGCGCCCGCGCCCTTGGGAAAACCGATCACCGGAATATCCGGATGGATCGCCTTCAGCTTCTCCACGATCCGCCGGTTGGGCCGGATCACCCAGCGCTCGAACTCCAGCGGGGCCAGGCTGCCCGCCCAACTGTCGAAAAGCTGCACGGCCTCGACCCCCGCCTCGATCTGGCCGGAGAGATAGACCACTGTCGCATCGATGATCGCATCGATGATCGCGCCGAATTTTTCGGGTTGGCAGTAGGCCATGCGGCGGGCCGCGCCCTGGTCCTTGCTGCCCTGACCCGCGACCATATAGGTGGCGATGGTCCAGGGGCTGCCCGCAAAGCCCAGGAAGGTCACCTGAGGGTCCAGCACGGCCTTCACCTGCCGGACCGTCTCATAGACCGCCTCATAGCGGCTGAAATCGGGTTTCAGGGTCGACAGGTCCGTCTCAGCCAGGATCGGCGCCAGACGCGGCCCTTCCCCTGCCTCGAACCAGAGATCCTGCCCCATGGCATAGGGCACGATCAAAATGTCGGAAAACAGGATCGCGCCGTCGAAACCGAAACGGCGCAGCGGCTGCAGCGTCACTTCCGCCGCCGCCGCGCTGTCATAGACCAGTTCCAGGAATCCGCCCTTTTCCGCCCGCAAGGCCCGATATTCGGGCAGATAGCGCCCCGCCTGGCGCATCAGCCACATGGGCGGCACGGCAGGCAGCGCGCCTTTCAGGACCGAAAGCAACGGCTTGGGTATCGGGCCGTTCGAAAGGCCGGCATCTGGTCCCGTCATAAACTCTCTTATATTTAGATTCAGAAGGATGATGGAGATAGTAGGGCGGTTGGCAGCGGGGTTTATGCGCTGTGCCCGGATTTGCCAACAACTTGACTCCCCGGAGTCGCCGATTCCGGTCCGAGTCAGTTCGCTTATCCCCCTTATCCACAGGCTGTGGATTTTAATTTCCATCTGTTGGCGGGCTGTGGACAAGATTCCCGGAATCGGGGAGGGCGACAAACCCCTGATTTTCCCCGCAACCTATCCCTTGCTTTATCCACAACCTCCCCACAGAGATGTTCTTCATGTCGCGCATCCATCTCCACCTGCTTTCGGACTCCACCGGCGAGACGCTGGAGAATATCGCCAAGGCGGCCATCGGCGCGTTCGAGAATGTGGAGGCGGTGCGCCATTTCTGGCCGATGGTCCGCTCCGACGTCCATCTCGACCGCATCATGGAGGAGATTGCCGCCAATCCGGGCCTCGTGCTCTTCACTTTGTCCAACCACCAGCTCAGGCGGCGGCTGGAGACGCGCTGCCGGGCGCTCGGCCTGCCGCATGTCGCGGCGCTGGACAGCGTGACCGACGCCCTCTCCAACATATTGGGGCAGGAAACCCGCAACCGCCCCGGCCGCAAGCATATCCTGGACGAAGCCTATTTCGCCCGGATCGAGGCTATCCAGTTCACCATCGCCCATGACGACGGCGTCGGCCATGAAAATTGGGAGGAGGCCGATATCGTGCTGGCGGGCGTCTCCCGCGCCTCCAAGACGCCGACCTCCATCTATCTCGCCAATCGCGGGTACAAGACCGCCAATATCCCGCTGGTGATCCAGTCGCCGCCGCCGTCCGCCCTCTATTCATTGAAGCATCCGATGGTGGTGGGGCTGACGGTCAGCCCGGAACGGCTGGTGCAGATCCGCCGAAATCGCCTGCTCTCGCTCAATCAGGCGCCCGAAACCAGCTATGTCAATCTGGACAAGGTGCAGGAGGAACTGGCCTTCGCCCGCCGCATGTTCGCGGACAATGGCTGGCCGGTGATCGACATGACCCGCCGCTCCATCGAGGAAGCGGCGGCCGCCATCATCAACCTGTTCAACGACCGCGTTCTGGCGGAAGGAGCATGAGACCATGATCGTGCTGGCGTCGCAAAGCGCGAGCCGCCGGGCGCTGCTGGAAGCGGCGCAAGTGCCGTTCGAGGCGCTCTCGCCCGGCGTCGACGAGGAAGCGGCCAAGGAAGCCCTGCGCGCCGACGGGCTGGACGCCCGGCAACTGGCCGATGCGCTGGCGGAACTCAAGGCGCTGCGCGTGTCACGCCGGGTGCCGGGCGGACTGGTGCTGGGCTGCGACCAGACGCTCAGCCTGGACGACGGCGCGATGATCGACAAGGCGGTCGACCGCAGCGATGCGGAGCGGATATTAAAGCTGCTTTCCGGGCGGGTGCATCATCTCCACAGCGCGGCGGTGATCGCGCTCAACGGCGAACCGATCTGGCGGCATATAGAGCGGGTGCGGATGACGGTGCGCCCCTTGTCCGACGCTTTCATCGCGCAATATCTCGACGGCGACTGGGAACAATGCCGCTGGTGCGTCGGCTGCTACCGGATAGAGGGGCCGGGCGCCCAGCTTTTCGCGAGGGTGGAGGGCAGCCAGTTCGCGATTCAGGGCCTGCCGCTGCTGCCCCTGCTTGACTTTCTGCGCATCCGGGGCGTTCTGGAATCATGACCGACAAGCTCCCCTATGCCGAGGTGATCGGCGATCCGATCGCGCACAGCAAGTCGCCGCTGATCCACAATTTCTGGCTGGATGCGCTGGGCATAGAGGCGGAGTATCGGAAAACCCATGTCACCGGCGAGGGTCTGGCCGCCTATTTCCTCGCCCGGCGGGCCGATCCGGACTGGCTGGGCTGCAACGTCACCATCCCGCACAAGATCGCGGTGATGGACTATACAGACGATCCGGGCGGGGTGCGCGAGCGGATCGGCGCGATGAACACCATCGCCAGCGAGACGGGCGGGCCGCTGATCGGCACCAACACCGATGCGGGCGGGTTCCTCCAGCCGCTGCTGCGCGACAAGTGGAAGGGGCAGAGCGCCGTGCTTGTGGGCGCGGGCGGCGCGGCGCGGGCGATCCTGTTCGCGCTGACCAGCCTGGGCGTGCCGGACATCACGGTCATGGCGCGGGATGCGGCGAAGGGGCAGGCGCTGCTCGACCGCGCGGGGGTAAAGGGCCGGGTGATCGGCATGACCGACGCGCTGCCCGGCGCGGACCTGATCGTCAATACCAGCTCGCTCGGCATGGCGGGCCAGCCGGTGCTGGACCTTGACCTTTCGTCCCTGAACCCGGACGCGACCGTCTACGACATCGTCTATGCGCCGCTGGAGACGCAGTTGCTCAAGGCGGCGCGCATGAACGGATTGAAGACCCTCGACGGGCTGGAGATGCTGATCGGGCAGGCGGCGCTGGCCTTCGACATCTTCTTCGATGCGCAGGCGCCGCGCGAACGGGACGAGGAATTGCGCGCCCTGCTGCTTGCCGCCTGAGATTCATGAAGATGATGGGATGAAGATCTACGGTCTCACCGGCTCCATCGGCATGGGGAAGTCCGCGGTCGCCGCCATGTTGCGGCGGGAAGGCGTCCCGCTGTTCGATGCCGATGCGGAGGTGCATCGCCTGCAGGGGCCGGGCGGCGCGCTGCTGCCGGCGATAGAGGCGCGCTTTCCCGGCACGACGGGTCCGAAGGGCGTCGACCGGGCGAAGCTGGGCGCGGCGGTCTTTGGCCATCCGCAGGAATTGAAGGCGCTGGAGGCCATCGTCCATCCCGCCGTGCAGCAGGGCCGCAGGGCGTTCCTGCAAAGGAACCGATCGCGCAGGTTCGTGGTGCTGGACATTCCGCTGCTGTTCGAGAGGCATGGCGATCGCAAGCTGGCGGGCGTCATCGTCGTCACGGCCCCGGCCTGGAAGCAGCGCAAGCGAGTCCTGGCCCGGCCCGGCATGACCGCTGCGAAATTCCGCCGGATTGTCCATCTGCAAACGCCCGATGCCGAAAAGCGGCGGCGGGCGGATTATATCATCCACACGGGGACGACCTTCGCGGAGACCCGCTTCCAGGTCCGCCGCCTGGTCGCTTGCCTTGGTGCGAAGACAGGCCGATAAGAGGGGTCCGGCAAGAGTCGTGTAGAGGGCAATGCGCGAGATCATTTTCGACACCGAAACGACGGGATTCGACCCAGCTTCCGGAGATCGCCTGGTCGAAATCGGATGCATCGAACTCCTCAACCGGGTTCCCACGGGCCGCACATTCCACGCTTATTACAATCCGCAACGGTCCATGCCGGCCGCGGCGGAGGCGGTGCACGGCCTGTCCGACAGCTTCCTGAGGGACAAGCCGCTGTTTTCCCATGGGGTGGAGGAACTGCTCGCCTTTCTGGAGGACAGCCATCTGGTCGCGCACAATGCGCGCTTCGACTTCGGCTTCCTCAACCACGAATTGAGGCTGTGCGGATTGCCCGAAGTGTCGATGGCGCGGATGATCGACACCGTCGCCATAGCGCGGCAGCTTCACCCCGGCGCCAAGCACAGCCTGGACGCGCTCTGCACCCGATACGGCATCGACCGCAGCCACCGCATCAAGCATGGCGCGCTGCTCGACGCCGAATTGCTGGCCCAGCTTTACATCGAGTTGACCGGCGGCCGTCAGATCGGCCTCGGTCTTGCACAGGAGGAAGAGAAACGCGTTGCAAATATGGAACTTGCGGCGGAAGTCGCGGTTCGCCCTGTTCGTCCCGCGCGCGTCTTTGCGGCAAGCGTGGAGGAGCTGGAGAGGCATGCAGCGTTCGTCGCGACGCTGGAAAAGCCGCTCTGGCTTGAGGAGGCCTGATTACAGGCATCCCGTCCGGGATGCACTGCCTTCACGCCTCCACGCCGACCGGGTCGCCAATCCCGGGCGGTCCGGCAAGAATAAGGAGAAGGCATATGGATATTCGTGTTTCCGGGCATCAGGTCGATACGGGCGACGCGCTCAAGCAGCATGTCTGGACCCGTCTGGAGGCCATGGCCGAGAAATATTTTTCCCGCGCGCTTTCCGCCCAGGTCACGTTCCGGCCGGCCCCGCACGGCGCCTTCCATTGCGACATCGTCTGCCATGTCATGACCGGCCTGATCCTCAAGGGCGCCGGAGAGGCGCAGGAGGCGCATCCCGCCTTCGATCAGGCGGCCGAGCGGATCGAGAAGCAGTTGCGCCGCTACCTCCGCCGCCTGAAGGACCGCAGCGCCCAGGCCGCCGCGGCCGAGGCGAACCGGGCCAATGGTTTCAGCATCGAGGAGCTGGACGGCGCAGGCTACACCATTTTCGCATCCCCGGCCGATGAGGAGGAACCGGCCGAAGCGCCGCTGATCGTGGCGGAAACCAAGGTCGACATTCCCGAAGCCAGCGTGTCGGATGCGGTGATGATGCTCGACCTGCGCAACACCAACGCGCTGTTGTTCGTCAATGCCGGGACCGCGGCGTACAACATGGTCTATCGCCGGCAGGACGGGACCATCGGCTGGGTCGAGCCCCGACTGGCCTGATCGTCATCCCCCGGCCGCCGGTTGACCTGCGTCGGCTGGCGGCCTATGGGGCCGGACTTTAAAGATCCGGGCATTGCGTCAATTTTTCCGAAGCTGGGCGCGGCTCGGCTGGGATTCGGCATGGTTCATTTCAACGATATCGTCGCACCGGATGCGTTGGGCACCGCCCTTTCGGTGAACGGCAAGAAGCAGTTGTTTCAGAGGGTTGCGACGCTGGCTGCCCAGGCCTACGGCCTGGAAGCGGATATGGTGGCGGAAGCGCTGCTGGAGCGCGAGAAGCTGGGGTCCACCGGCTTTGGCGGCGGAGTCGCGATTCCCCATGCGAAGATTCCGGCCCTTCAGAAAATGTGCGGCGTGGTCGTCCTGCTCGACCCGGCGGTTCCCTTCGACGCGGTGGACGAAGCGCCGGTGGACATCGTCTTCGCGCTGCTCTCCCCAATCGATTCGGGCGCCGAGCATCTCAAGACGCTGGCCCGCGTCTCGCGCTACCTGCGCGACGAGGGGCAGGTCGCCCGGTTGCGCGGCGCCAAGTCGACGGCGGCGCTTCATGCCCTGCTCGCCGGTGGCGAGGCGCGTGACGCAGCCTGATCGGGAATCGGCCGCCAGCGCCCTGCCCAGCGGGGAGGAGGCGCATTTCCGGGCGCTGGAGTCTCTCTACCGCTCCGCACCGATCAACCGGCTGTTCCGGTCCCAACTGACGATCCCGGAAGAAGGCCGGTCGATCATCCATTTCGACGTGGACGAGACCCAGTTCCACGCGGCGGGGGCGGTGCACGGCACGGTCTATTTCAAGATGCTGGACGATGCGGCCTTCTACGCCGCCAACAGCCTGGTCAGCGACCGTTTCCTGCTGACGACCAGCTTCAACCTGCTGTTCACCCGCCCGATCGGGCCGGGTCGCATCAGGGCCGAAGGGCGCTGGATCAGCGGCAGGCGGCGCGTCTATGTCGCGGAAGCCAGCCTGATCGATGCCGATGGCGAGGAGGTCGGGCGCGGCACCGGCACCTTCATGCGGTCGCAATTCCCCTTGTCGTCCCTGCCCGGCTATGCCGACTGACCCACCCGACGCGCGGCTGACCAGCGCGATGCTGGTCGGCGCGCTGACGCGCCGCTGCGCCGCGGCGGGCGGCTTCGCCACGGTGCTGGTGAAGGGGGACGAGATCAGCGGAGCGATCCTGCTCCAGACGTTGGAAAAGGGGCGGGAACAGGGCCTGTTCGAGCGCGTTCCTGATTATGCGGGCGGCTACAGGCTGGTCCGCTGCGGCCCCGATACGGAAAAGGGGCAGGAGGCCATGGCCCAATATCTTGCGCGTCGGCGCGGATCGGACCCCGATCTGTGGGTCATTGAACTCGACATCGCGGATGCGGAACGGTTCGCCGCTGAAACGATCTGTTAATCGTTGACTCATTTTCCTCGCGCGGGCACAGGCCTCCGACGCTTTCAACGCGCAGGTTGCCGGTTTTCGTCCATGGGGGGCGGATGCGGTAAACACGCAGACGGGGGGCGGCCGGACGTCGGTGTTCTAGGGGTTTTTTGACGTTTCCGGCCAAGAACCGCACGATTTTGAGTTGTAATGAGTTTTCGTCTGAAGGCTGCGATCATCGCGGCATTTTCCCTTTCCGCCACTGCGGCGGTCACTGCGGCCGACATGTCGAGCGCTTCCGAAGCGGCTCCGTCGGTCCTTTCCCTTCCGGGAAGCAATGAGCTGAATGCAGCTCCGGCCGGCGCCAAGCCCGCCGTCACTTTCGCCGCGCCGCGCGAAGTCGTGCAGCCGCTGGCTCCCCTTTCCGACAGCGCCGATGTGAAGGCGGACAATCTCGCCGCCCTGGTGGACGCGCAGGGCGCGCCCGAGGATGTTTCCGGCGACATGAAGTGCCTGGCCGGCGCCGTCTATTTCGAATCCAAGGGCGAAAGCCTGGAAGGCCAGTTGGCCGTCGCCCGCGTCATCATCAACCGCGCCCGCTCCGGCCGCTTCGCCGACAGCCTGTGCGGCGTCATCTATCAGCCAGGCCAGTTCAGCTTCGTGCGCGGCAATGGCATGCCGTCGATCCGCCTGAGCAGCGAAAGCTGGCGCGAGGCCGTCGCCATCGCCCAGATCGCGATGGAGGATAGCTGGAACAGCAAGGCGGAAGGCGCGCTCTATTTCCATGCGCGCCGCGTTTCGCCGGGCTGGGGCAAGCGCCAGCTCGCCGCGATCGACAATCACGTCTTCTATCGCTGACCGTTTCGCGCCGAGCGCGCAGGGGGTGAAGAAGGGCCGGTTCGGGGGCTTCCCGAATCGGCCCTTTCCTTTTGTTCCCTTCATGTTCTAATAACCGGATATGGAGTCCGATCTTTCCGACAGTTGTTCGCCCCTGACCGACGGCACGGCGCTGGCCGTGGCGCGGGGAACGCTGCGCCTGTTCTTCCGCCACGACATGAGCGGGATATTGGAAGTGCCGCTGCCCAACGGCCGGCGCGCCGACATCATGGCGCTGGACGGGGCCGGACGGATCACCATCGTGGAGATCAAATGCAGTCGCGCCGACCTGCTGGGCGACATGAAATGGCCTGATTATTTCGACTATTGCGACCGTTATTTCTGGGCCGTGCCGTCCGGCTTCGACCTGTCGCTGTTCGAAAGCGAGGCGCTATGGCCGGGGCGGACGGGACTGATCGTCGCGGACCGATATGACGCCGAACTGGTGCGTCCGGCGCCAATGGAGCCGCTGGCGGCGGCGCGGCGCAAGGCGGAAACGCTGCGCTTCGCCCGACGGGCCGCGCGACGGCTGACGGCGCTGGCCGACCCGGACCATGCCGCGGAACTGGGCTGGTAGGGCGGAATTTCCGACCTCTACCCATTGCACCGCCGCGACTACCCAACCGACAGGCCGTCAATCGCGCCCCAGCCGGATGCGCCCATGCCCGCCAGCATATGCCGATGCGCCGCGCGCACTCCACCCAGGGCGATCACCGGCATGGGGGCCAACCGCGCCAGGGCCGCAAATCCCGTCCGCCCCAACACAAGCGAACCGGGATGCGAGCGCGTCGAGAAAAGCGGCGAGAGGAAGACGAAATCCGCGCCAGCGCGGGCGGCTTCCGCCATCTGCCGCTTGTCATGCACGGGCCTGCTGTGGAGCAGCGTCTTTCCGCCCCGCCGCCGGTCGCGGCCATGCCAGCCATCGGCGCGCCAGGCCCGCGCCTGCGCCGCCGTGCCGCCCAGCATCAGCACCAGCCGCCGCCTTCGGGCCATCCTGGCGACCCGATCGAACAAGGCGCGGCGTTCCGCCGCCGCCGTGCGATAGTGCCGGAATATGACCCCCGCCCTGCCCTTCGGCAGGCGATCGATAGCCGCCAGCAAGGCGGACTCCCCGATGCGTTCGTCGGTCATCAACCAGATCGTCGGCAGTTTTTTGCGGTGGCGGCGTTGCATGGCCATCGCCTATAGCAGCCCCCATGACGACCGACAGCATCGAAGCCGCGGACCGGCTGGCCGCGAACAGATTGGCCGGGATACGCGCCGCCATGGGCCGCGCCGCCAGCCTGACCGGCCGCACCGCCGACGACATCACCCTGATCGCCGTGTCGAAGACGCAGGGGGCGGACGCCATCCGTCCGCTGATCGCGGCGGGCCAGCGGGTCTTCGGCGAGAACCGCGTGCAGGAAGCGGAAAGCAAATGGCCTGCCCTGCGGGATGAGCATGATGGCCTTCAACTGCATCTGGTCGGTCAGCTCCAGTCGAACAAGGCGGCCGATGCGGTCGCGCTGTTCGACGTCATTCATTCGCTCGACCGCCCGTCGCTGCTGACGGCGCTTGCCAGGGCGATGGATGCGGCGGACAGGCGCGTGCCCTGCTTCCTTCAGGTCAATATCGGCGCGGAACCGCAAAAGGGCGGCTGTCCGATCGCGGATGTGCCCGCGCTGATCCGCTCGGCGCGGGATGCGGGCATTCCGCTGCTGGGCCTGATGTGCGTGCCGCCGGCCGACATCGAACCCGCGCCCTTCTTCGCGCTGCTCGCCAAGATGGCGCGCGAAGAGGGGTTGGAGGGACTCTCCATGGGCATGTCGGGGGACTATGAAACCGCGATCATGTTGGGCGCCACGCACATCCGCGTCGGCACGGCCCTGTTCGGGGAGCGCCCTGCCGCCCGCCCGACGCCGGGGAGCGGCAGGGGCATGATCAGAAACTCCCGCGCAAAGTGATGCCGTAGGTGCGGGGTTCGGCAAGATAGGCGGAGATGAGCTGGTTCGCCATCGGTGCGCCCAGGGCGAACTGGCCGGTGGTCGAGGTGGACGGGCTGCTCGACTGCAGCGGGGTGCTGAAGGCGACCTGGCTATAGTCCTGGTTGAAGATATTTTGGCCCCAGAATTCAACCGCCCAACGTTGCTGCGGTCCGCGGATGCCGACACGGGCGTTGAACACCGCATAGCCGTCCTGCCGCTTTTCGGGGAACAGGTCGGACCCGGTGTTGAAGTCGCTGCTCATGCGCCCATCGACATAGAAGAGCGCCGACAGGCCGTTGGAACCAAGCGAAGGCGTCCAGGCCGCGCTGACCGTCGTCACGACTTCCGGCGCCTGGGAGTTGATCGATCCCGGCAGTAGGAACAGCGCCGGATCGAGCGGCACCGTTCCGTTGCTGCTGCCGACCAGGCGGTTGGCGAACTTGGCGCGGGCATAGGTGAAGCCCCCCGCCACCCGCACGTTCCGCGCCGGCGTTGCCGACAGTTCCAGTTCCACGCCCTGGCTGATCAAGCCCGGTCCCACATCACCGCCAGCGCAGGTCCGCGCCGCCGTCAGCGCCCCGTCGCAGCCATTGATGTTTTGCACGACGAAGCTGGTGCCGTTGAAGGTGTTTAACTGGAAATTCTTGAACTCCTGCCGGAAGGCGGCGATGTTCGCGCTCCATTTGGGCTGGGTATATTTCAGGCCCACTTCGAACGCGTCCACCTTTTCCGCGGCGAAGCGCAGGCTGGTCACGTCGGCGTTGGTGCGCGGCGCGAACACGGCCGGCACCGCGTTCAGGCCCGTCGATCCGAGCTGGAAGCGGTCGAGATTGTAGCCGCCTGCCTTATAGCCCTTCGAATAGCTGCCATAGACCAGCAATTCCTGGATCGGCTTCCACGACAGGACGGCGGTGCCGGAAAATTCCCCGTCGCTGATCTTGTCGTTGAGGTCGAGCGCGTTCAGCCCCGTCGACCCGTTGCCGAGACAACCCAGGGTCAGGATTCCGCCCGCCAGGGCCGCCGCGCTGCCGAGCTGCGCATTGGTTGCGATGGCGGGAAGGCTGGACGCTTGCAAGGCCGCGCAGGTGGCGTTGTTATTGTTGAAATCGGCCGAGAAACGCTTGCTTTCATGGGTGTAGCGCAGGCCGAGCGTCAGATCGAGCTGGCTGGTGATGTGGACGATATTATGGGTGAACAGCGCCCAATTCTCGCTTTTCTGATGGTAGAGCGAGGCAACATCGCCGGTGCCCGACGGGATCGCCGCCAGCGCGCGGAGACCGTTGCCCAGGCCGGTGGAAATCGCCCCGGCCTGCAAGGCTGGAACGCCGGCAAGGATGAGGCCGCCGTTAAGCTGCGCCTGCGTGCCGGTGATCAGCGCCTGCGTCGCAAGCCCGCTGCCACAAGCGGCAAGCTGCGCCGCCGTCAAATTGCTGTTGACGCTCGCTCCCGCCATCAGGCGACAGGCGGCAAAGCGGCCATAGTCCGCGCCGAAGACGATATTATCCTCCAGCGTCAGCTTTTCATGCGCATAATAGCCGCCGACCAGCCAGTCGAGCACATCGTTGAAGGCCGATCCCTGCGCCCTGAGTTCCTGGGTGAAGGTCTTGAACTGACGATGGGTGTTGGGATCGCGGTAGAGCAGGTCGGCCCCGCCATAGTCGTAATCGCCATAATCCTGGCTCTTGTAATCGCGATAGGCGGTTATGCTGGTCAGCTTGGTCCCGCCCAGGTCATAGTTGATCTCCCCCGAAACGCCCCAATCCTTGAGCTTGCTCACATAATTCCGGCCGGCCGTGATGGTGAGGTCGCGATCATAGGGATCGGCGCCGAAGACGCTGCCTTGCCCCGCCAGGATGGCGGCGATCCGGTTGAAGGGCGCCGTGCTGTAGCCGCCGCCCGCGACCGGGCGGCGTTCCCGCGTCTCGATATAGGGGGCGCCGCAGCAGCTTTCGTCGCGATGGGTATAATCCCCGATGAGGCGGATGGAGAGCGCGTCATTCGGCTGGAACAATGCCTGCCCGCGCAGGAAATAACGGTCGCGATCATTGGTTTCCCCAACCTTGGCGCCGCTGGCGTTCACCAGGTCGTAGAAGCCGTCCCGCTTCGACCAGACGCCGTCCAGGCTGAGCGCCAGCTTGTCGGTGACCGGCCCGGTGACGCGGCCCGCCAGACGCCAATAATCATAATTGCCGTAGGTGACTTCGGCCTTTCCGCCCAGCGTGAATTCCGGCGCCTTGCTGATGATGTTGATGAGGCCGGCGGACGCGTTGCGCCCGAACAGCGTGCCCTGGGGGCCGCGCAGCACCTCCACCCGCTCGATCTCGCCCAGTTCGTTGAGGCCGGCGCCGGTGCGGGAGCGATAAACGCCATCGATGAACACCGCGACCGAGCTTTCCAGCCCCGGATTGTCGCCTACCGTGCCGATGCCGCGGATGCGCGCCGAGGCGTTGGCCTCTGTCCCCGTGGAGGAGAGCAGCAGCGAGGGAGCCAATTGGTTGAGCGCGCGAATGTCCGTCGCGCCGCTATTCTGCATCGCCTGCGACGTCACGGCGGACACGGCGATCGGCACGTCGGACAGCGGGCTGGCGCGTCGGGTCGCGGTTACGATGATGTTGACGTTTTCGGAATCGACGGCTGATCCGCTGTCCTGCGCCCATGCGACCGGAACGCTGCTGCCCAATGCAATGGCACCGACAGAAATCAGCCAGAGGCTTTTCTTCATAATGATGCTCCCTCTACCTAAACCGCGCGACTTTGCATCGCGTCGAAATTATTGTCGAACTATGATGCCACAGCAGCATGAAGGCAAGATATGGCTGCTTTTCAGGGGCTTTTATCCTAAATGGCGACCGGATTTTCATGCACTGTTACCTAAAGGAGACAGCTTTAATTCCGGTTTCCGCTACGTCCGCTTACGCTAAGGGAAAACGCAGCAGCCGACCGGCGACCGGCAACAAGGCGCTCGCCCCCGACCCCATTACCCGGCGGATTTCCCCATGACCGGCATCGAGACCGCCCGTTAGCGCTCCCAGAGCGGGCAGGATCAACTTGGTCCGCGATTCGACGAAGCAGCGCCGCGACACGTGGCGGCCGCGCACCGACAGGCGGAATTTGGGATGGAAGTGCCCCGAAATCTCCGGACGGGGATCGGCGGGATCCGCCTCGTGCCGCAGCCATATGCCGTCGACCTGCATGTCCGCGCACCGGGCGCCGCCGGGCGCCTGCGCCATGCCGGCATCGTGGTTGCCGGTGATCCAGACCCAGTCTAGCCTGTCCGTCAGCGCCGCCAGCCTTGCCCGCGCCGTCGGGTCGAGCCGCGCTGCGCCATCGGCATCGTGAAAACTGTCGCCCAACGACCAGACGGCCCGCGCGCCGGTCCGCTGGACCAGCATCTCGACCATGTCGAGCGTCGCCTGGCTGTCGTGCGGGGGCAGGAATTGCCCGGATCGGGCGAACCAGCTCGCCTTTTCGAAATGCAGGTCGGCCACCAGCAAGGCGGAGCGCGCCGGCCAGAACAGCGCGGCCTCCGGCAATGCCAGGAAATCGTGACCCGCGAACGAAAGGGGAACCATGTCCTGCCTATGCCCCCTTGCCCCGCCGCTTTCAAGAGGGCGGCGAAGCGGCTATGGGCGCTGCGATGAAATCCGCTTTCACCATTGCCGCGCTCTACCGTTTCGCCGCCTTCGACGATCCCGAGGCGATTGCCCGCGATTTGCGCCTGCTGTGCGCCGATCTTGGCGCCTGCGGCACGCTGATCGTCGCGGCGGAAGGGATCAACGGCACGGTCGCTGGAAACGACAGCGCGATCGCGGCGCTGGTGGCGCACATCAGGACATTGCCGGGCTGCGCCGACCTCGACGTCAAATATGCCCATGGCGACGACCCGCCCTTCGCCAGGATGAAGGTGAAGGTGAAGGCGGAGATCGTCACCCTGGGCGCGGGCGATCTCGATCCGGCGCATCAGGCGGGCACGCATCTCGATCCGGCGGAGTGGAACGCCCTGATCGCCGATCCCGACACAGTCCTCATCGACACGCGCAACGCCTATGAAGTGGCGGTCGGCAGCTTCGAGGGGGCGATCGATCCGGGCACGCGCTCTTTCCGCGATTTCCCGGCCTGGTTCGACGATTTTGCCGGAAAGCTGCGCGAGGAGGGCCGCAAGCCGCGCATCGCCATGTTCTGCACAGGCGGCATCAGATGCGAAAAATCGACGGCGCTGGTCCGGGCGCGGGGATTTGAAGAGGTCTATCATCTCCGCGGGGGCATCCTGCGCTATCTGGAGGAAATGCCGGAGGAGGATAGCCGGTGGCGGGGCGACTGCTATGTCTTCGATGAGCGGGTGGCGGTGGGCCACGGGCTGAAGGCGGGCGATTACGTGACCTGCCGCGCCTGCGGGTTGCCGCATTTTCGGGACGCGGCGCATGATTGCGCGGCGGACGGATCGGGCGTCTGGCCCCATAGGAAGCAAGGCTAGCAGGAATGGAATGCGCCTTCGCCTGCCGAAATTTCATTTGGCCTGATGCGAAAAAGCCACTGCCCATTTCGCTGTGAAACGGATTTTTGCGCGGGTTCCGGGGCCGCCGCCGGACACTGAAAGCCCGGCGCGCCTGGAAAAATCCCTGATTTTCAAGGATGATTGCGTTTCGTGCAATCGCAGATCGCTTCTTCGCATTTGCGGGAATGCGCGATCTGGGCGAAGAAGGCCCTGCCTTTCAGGCATCCTCTCCTAAAAACTTTCAGGCTGGTCTTCGGATCGGCCTTTTTTTTGTCGTCGCGCCGGTATAAGCAGAGGCCGCTCACCGCAGCGCCTTAAAAATATATTGGGAGAGGGGCCGCCGGAAAGACCGGCACCGGCGAAGCGGGGAGCAGAGGGGGATTGAGCGACGATGTCGCTCTCCCCCTTCCCGTATCCTTCCTGACATGATGGGGAGGCCGGGAATGGCCGCTTCCACCGTCCTTTCAATCCGGGCGCATGGCCTCCGCCACCAGGGCTTCAGCCTCTATCAGCAGGGCGTCCTCCACCGCATGCTGGGCGACCTGCTCGCGTCCGATGAGGATGAGCACCGGGACGGCGAGCGGACTTACCCGGTCGAGATCGACATGCAGCATGGTGGCCGATGCGCGGTCGATCAGGTCGCCCAGCCGTCCCACATCGGTCATCCGGGCGCGGGCGTCGGCCCAGGCGGCTTTCAGCAGCAGATGGTCGGGCTGATATTTGCGCAGCACGTCGTAGATGAGGTCGGTCGAGAAAGTGACCTGCCGCCCCGTCTTGCGCTTGCCGGGATGCTGGCGCTCGATCAGGCCGGAGATCACCGCCACGTCGCGAAAGGCGCGCTTGAGCAGGCTCGATTGCTCGACCCATTGGATGAATTCATGATCCAATATGTCGGCCGAAAACAGGCTTTGCGGGTCTGTGACCGGCTTCAGGCCATAGACGGCGAGCGCATAGTCGTTGGAGACGAAGCCCATCGGCATCAGGCCCTGCGCGTCCATGCGGCGGGTCAGCAGCATGCCGAGCGACTGGTGCGCGTTCCAGCCTTCGAAACTGTAGCAGACGAGATAGTGGCGGCCCTCATGGGGAAAGGTCTCGATCAGCAATTGCCCTGGTTCGGGCAGGGCGGATCGATATTTCTGCACCTCCAGCCAGTCGCGGACATCGTCCGGGAAGCGGCTCCACTGGTCGGGTTCGGCCAGGAAATGACGGACCCGGTCGGCGAGGCGCGTCGACATCGCCATGCGGGTGCCGCCCCAGGTGGGGATGCGCGCCTGTTTCGAGGTGGCGCGGACGACAAGGTCGGTCGTGTCCATCCGCACCGCCTCCAGCGCCATGCCGGAGAAGAAGAAGCTGTCGCCGGGGCGGAGCGTGGCGGCGAACCCCTCCTCCACCGTGCCCAGTTTCCGGCCGTTGGCGAAGCGGACGTCCAGCACCGGCTGGTCGACGATGATGCCCGCGTTCAGGCGGTGCTGCTGGACGAAGCGGGGATGGGAGACGCGCCACAGGCCGTCGGCGCCAAGCGTCAGCCGCTTGAATCGGTCATAGGCGCGCAGGGCGTAGCCGCCGCCTTCGATGAAATGGAGGACATTGGCGAAGGCTTCCTCCGTCAGCGCGCGATAGGGCGTGGCGGAGCGGATTTCGGCCAGCAACTCCCCTTCGCGGAAGGGTGCGGCGCAGGCGAGGCCCATGACATGCTGGGCAAGGACGTCGAGGCTGCCGGGGCGGAAATCGTCGGTGTCGCGCTCGCCCGCCTCGACCGCGTCCAGCGCGGCGCGAGCCTCCAGATATTCGAAGCGGTTGCCGGGGATGAGGATAGCCTCGCTGGGCGTGTCGAGCCGGTGATTGGCGCGGCCGATGCGCTGGAGCAGGCGGGAACTGCCCTTGGGCGCGCCCATCTGGATCACGCAGTCGACATTGCCCCAGTCGACGCCCAAGTCGAGCGAGGCGGTGGCGACCAGGGCGCGGAGTTTTCCCGCCGCCATCGCCGATTCGACCTTCCGCCGCGCCTCGATCGACAGGCTGCCATGGTGGATGGCGATGGGCAGGTTCGTCTCGTTCACCGACCAGAGGGACTGGAAGATGAGTTCGGCCAGCCCCCGCGTGTTGCAGAAGACCAGCGTGGTGGCGCGGCGCTCGATTTCCTCCATCACCTGTTTGGCGGCATATTTGCCGCTGTGGCCCGACCAGGGAATGCGTCCGTCGGGGATCAGGATGGCGACATGGGGTTCGGCGCCCGCCTCGCCCATGACGGGGGTGACGGCGCCGATGTCGCCGTCCGGGGCCAGCCAGGCGCGATAGGCGTCGACATCCGCGACCGTGGCGGACAGGGCGACGCGGCGAAGGCCGGGGTTGATGCTCTGGAGCCGGGATAGCGAAAGGTTGAGGATGTCGCCGCGCTTCTGGGTGGCGAAGGCGTGGACCTCGTCGATGATGACGGTCTTCAGCCCCGCAAACATCAGGAAACTGTCGGCATAGCTCAGCAGCAGCGAGAGCGATTCGGGCGTCGTGAGCAGGATCTGGGGCGGGCGCGCGCGTTGGCGGGCCTTGCGGTCGGAGGGCGTGTCGCCGGTGCGGGTCTCCACGCGGATCGGCAGGCCCATTTCCTCGATGGGGGTGAGGAGGTTGCGGCGCACGTCGACGGCAAGGGCCTTGAGCGGCGAGACATAAAGGGTGTGGAGGCCTTCGCCCGGATTTTCGATGAGGTCGGCGAGGGTCGGCAGGAAACCGGCCAGCGTCTTGCCGGCGCCGGTGGGAGCGACGAGCAGCGCGTGATCGCCGGATCGGGCGGCGCTCAGCATGTCCGACTGGTGGCGGCGGGGCGTCCAGCCGCGGGATGTGAACCATTGCTCCAGCGGTTCGGGTAGGCGTTGGTTCATGGGAGATGTGTAGGACGGCAGCGCGCAAAGGTCATGCCCATTCAACGCTGCCTTGCTTCAATCGCTCCGTGACCTTGCGCAGGGGAGGAGCCCAGTTCGGGCGGCGGGACTGGGCTCCTGCCTTCGCAGGAGCACGGCGTGTCGTGTAATTTAAGTTTGATTGCATGAAATAATCTTATCGAACGCCTCTGGCCCCTTTCCCCTGAAAAGCGTTACACTCCCTGCCATCGGAGCGGCGCAGCAGACGCCGCGAACATGCAGGAGATCATTGATGACCGGCGAAACCGAAGCCGACCTCACGGGCGCGGAGCCCACGCGCAACCGCCGCCGTCCCAAGCAACCGATCATGGAGATTGAAGGCCGCAAGTTGAAGCCCGCGACGCTGATGATGGGCCACGGCTATGACCCCACTTTGTCCGAAGGATCGCTGAAACCCCCGATCTTCCTGACGTCCACCTTCGCCTTCGAAAGCGCGGCGGCGGGCAAGCGGCATTTCGAAGGGGTGACGGGCATTCGCCCCGGCGGTGCGGAGGGCCTCGTCTATTCCCGCTTCAACGGCCCCAATCAGGAGATTGCGGAGGACCGGCTGTCGGTCTGGGAAGAGGCGGAGGACGCCCTGCTCTTTTCCAGCGGCATGTCGGCCATCGCGACCACCCTGCTCGCCCTGGTGCAGCCGGGCGACGTGATCGTGCATTCCGCGCCGCTCTATGCCGCGACCGAATCGCTGATCGGGCGCATATTGGGCAAGTTCGGCGTGCAATGGCTGGATTTCCCCGCGGGCGCGACCGAGGAAGAGATTGGCGCGGTGATCGAGAAGGCCAAGGGCCTGGGCCGCGTCGCGCTGATCTATCTGGAAAGTCCGGCCAATCCGACCAATGTGCTGGTCGACCTGGAAGCGGTAGTTGCGCGGCGCGACTTTTCCTTCGCAGGCGAAGAACATCGCCCGCCCGTCGCCATCGACAACACCTTCCTCGGCCCGCTCTGGCTGCATCCGCTGAGCCATGGGGCCGATCTGGTCATCTACAGCCTGACCAAATATGCGGGCGGACATAGCGATCTGGTCGCCGGCGGCGTGCTGGGGTCCAATGCGCTGATCAACACGATCCGGCTGATGCGGAACACCATCGGCACGATCCTGGACCCGCATTCGGCCTGGATGCTGCTGCGGTCGCTGGAGACGCTGGAACTGCGCATGAGCCGGGCGGGCGAGAATGCCGCCAGGGTCTGCGCCTGGCTGAAGGACCAGCCGCAGGTGGAGAAGGTCGTCTATCTCGGCTTTCCGGAGACCGAGCGGCAGGCCGACATATACCGTCGCCATTGCACGGGCGCGGGATCGACCTTCTCGCTCTACCTCAAGGGCGGCGAGGCGGAGGCCTTCGCCTTTCTGGACGCGCTCAAGATCGCGAAGCTCGCCGTCAGCCTGGGGGGCACGGAAACGCTGGCGAGCCATCCCGCGGCGATGACGCATCTGTCCGTCCCCGCCGAACGGAAGAAGGCGCTGGCGATCGGCGACAATATGGTGCGCATCTCCATCGGCTGCGAGGATGCGGAAGACCTGATCGCGGATTTCGCCCAGGCCTTGCGCGCGGTGGAGGGAGCGGGCGGATGACGGATCGGCCGCTGATCCTGGTGGCGCAGCCGCATATGGCGCCGCTGCTGGATGCGCTTTCCCCCCGCTATGACGCCATGGCCCTGTGGGAGGAGAAGGGGCAGGCGCGGCTGGCGGAGGCCGAGGCGCTGGTGACCGCGGGCGAGTTCCGGCTCGATCCGGCGATGCTGGAGCGGATGGAGAAGCTGCGGCTGATCGCCTGCTTCACCGTGGGCTATGATGGGGTGGACCTGGACTGGGCAAGGGCGCGGGGCGTGGCCGTGACCCATGGGGGGGACGCCAATGCGGAGGATGTGGCGGACCATGCGCTGGGCCTCATCCTCGCCCATCGGCGGCTGATCGTCCTGGGCGACCGGCAGGTGCGGACGGGCGAGTGGACAGCCGGCGCGAAGATGCTGACCCGGTCGATGGCGGGCGCCAGGATCGGCATCGTCGGCATGGGCAGCATCGGAATTGCCCTGGCAAAGCGCGTCGAAGCGATGCGCATGCGGATCGGCTGGTGGGGGCCGAGGGAAAAGCCGGAACTGGTCTGGCAGCGGGCGGAGGGGCTGGAGGCGCTGGCGCGCGACAGTGACGTCATGGTGATCGCGGCCAAGGCGACGGAGGAGAATCGCGGGATGATCGATGCGTCCGTGATGGACGCGCTGGGACCGCAGGGACTGTTGGTGAATGTCGCGCGCGGGCAGTTGGTGGTGGAGGATGCGCTGATCGCGGCTCTGCGCGAAGGACGGCTTGGCGGAGCGGCGCTGGACGTGTTCGAGAACGAGCCTACGCCGGCGGGGCGCTGGGCCGATGTGCCGAACGTCGTGCTGACGCCGCATATGGGCGGCGCGACCTATGAGGCGGTCGGACGGATGCGGGACATGTTGCTGGCGAACCTTGCTGCCTTTTTTGCAGGGGAGGCGTTGGTTTCGCCGGTCGGCTAAATATGGCGTGCTCCTGCCTTCGCAGGAGCACGTTATTTCGAGCCGCCTGACATGCTCGCCGCTCCGCTACGCCCAATCCACCCGCGCCCACCCTCTTTTCGCCGCCAGCCTGGCCAGCGGCTTGTGCGGGTTGGAGGCGAAGGGGATGTCCGCGAACTCCAGCATCGGCGCGTCCGACACATGGTCGGAATAGGCGCGGATATGCGCCTGCGTCCGGTCGATGGCTTCGGCGGCCATCCATGCCTTGATCATGCGCAGCTTGCCGGTGTCGTAGCAATTTTCCCCCGCGATCCTGGCGCGGACATAGCGCAGATCCTGCGAGAGATGATCGGTCGCGATCACCGCGTCGAAACCCAGCCGCCGGGCGATGGGTTCGACATAGAGGCGGTAGGAGGCGGTGGCGAGCACCAGCCGGTAGCCGTTCGCCCTGTCCTGCGCGATCTGCGCCAGCGCGCCGGAGCGGACATTGCCCGCCACCACCTTCGCCGCATAGCTTTCCACATGGGGCATCAGCCGGGCGCGTTCCACGTTGAAGCCGATCATCAGCGCCTGGTTCAGTTCCTTCAGCCGCTGACGGCTGATCAGCTTCAGCACATAGGCCAGCATCAGCAGGATCACGCCCGGAAACAGCGCCAGACGCCAGGGCGCCATGCCCTTCGCGACGTGGATCAGAAAGCCGGTATAGGTGCCAGTGAACGTCACCGTGCGGTCCATGTCGTAGATTGCGAGTCTGTGCGTCATGCCATGTCCGAAACTTTTTGGGTCACCCCTTCGTTTGATCGTGCGGATGGGCCGTTTCGGCTTGCCGTGCAACCGATAATGGACCACATCTCCGCCTTGATGAACAAAGCCGCTGATCTTGCTCAGGAAGTCCGCGAGGGCAAGACGGTCATTCGGCTTTCGGGCAATCTGTCCATCGCCTGCCTGCATGACCTGCCCGACCGGCTGGACGCGATAGAGGGTCCGGTCGACACCATCGACCTGTCGGACGTGGGCCATATGGACACGATCGGCGCCTGGGTGCTGCACCGCGCGATCAAGCGGCTCGACTGCGGGATCACGGGCGACAAGTGCGACGCGGAGCGGCTGATCGCGACGGTCGGCAGCGTGGACGAGCCGGTAAACATCCGTCCCGACCATGAACCGCCCTGGCAGCGGGTGGTCGGGCAGATCGGCGAAGCGGTGATCAATTCGGGCACGACCCTGCTGGGGCTGCTGGGTTTCTTCGGCGGCACGCTGGTCGCGACATGGAACGTCATTCGCCATCCGGGCCGCTTCCGCATCAATGCGGTGGTGCAGCGTTTCGAAGTGGTGGGCGTGTCCGCGCTGGGCATTATCGGCCTGATGAGCTTCCTGATCGGCATCGTCATCGCGCAGCAGGGTTCGGTGCAGCTTCGCCAGTTCGGCATGGAGATGCTGACCATCAACCTGGTCGGCCGCCTCACCTTCCGGGAACTGGGCGTGCTGATGACCGCGATCATGGTCGCGGGCCGCTCCGGCTCCGCCTTCGCCGCGCAACTGGGCACGATGAAGCTGACCGAGGAGGTCGACGCCATGCGCACCATCGGCGTGTCGCCGATGGAGGCGCTGGTTCTGCCGCGCACGCTGGCGGTCGTGGTGATGATGCCGCTGCTGGGCTTTTATTCCTCCATCGTCGCGATCATCGGCGGTGGGTTCCTCTGCGCGGTTTCGCTCGACATTCCGCCGATCACCTTCGTCCAGCGGTTGCGGGAAGTGGTGCCGATCCATGATCTGTGGGTGGGCCTGATCAAGGCCCCGGTCTTTGGCGTCATCATTGCGCTGGCGGGTTGCTTCCAGGGCATGCAGGTCAAGGCCAATGCCGAAGAAGTCGGCCTGCGCACCACGGCGGCAGTGGTGCAGGCGATCTTCCTCGTGATCGTGATCGACGCCTTTTTCGCCGTCTTCTTCACCTGGGTGGGCTGGAACTGATGGCGCAGGAGGAAGAAATCAGCGCCGAGGAAGCGCGGATCGAGGAGGCGGTCGAGCATGACGGCATCGCCATATCGGTCCGCAACCTGCGCAACAGCTTCGGCGATCAGGTGGTGCATGAGGGGCTGAACCTGGACGTGCGCAAGGGCGAGATATTGGGCGTGGTCGGCGGATCGGGCACCGGCAAGTCGGTGCTGATGCGCTCCATCATCGGCCTCCAGACGCCGGACGAGGGCGAAATCCACGTCTTCGGGGAATCGATGATCGGCCGGCTGGACGATGAGGCGCTGGCGATCCGCAAGCGGTGGGGCGTGCTGTTCCAGGGCGGCGCGCTGTTTTCGACGCTGACGGTGGCGGAGAATGTCGAAGTGCCGATCCGCGAATATTATCCCAATATCGGCCCGAAGCTGCGCGACGAGATCGCCGCCTACAAGATCCGCCTGACCGGCCTGCCCGCCGAGGCCGGGCCGAAATATCCCGCCGAACTTTCGGGCGGCATGAAGAAGCGCGCCGGGCTGGCGCGGGCGCTGGCGCTCGACCCGGACCTGCTGTTCCTGGATGAGCCGACGGCGGGGCTGGACCCTATCGGCGCGGCCGCCTTCGACGATCAGACGCGGCGGTTGCAGCAGACGCTGGGGCTGACCGTCTTCCTCATCACCCATGATCTCGACACGCTCTATTCGATCTGCGACCGGGTGGCGGTGCTGGCGGACAGGAAGGTGACGGCGGTCGGCACCATCGACGAGCTGCTGGCGACCGACCATCCCTGGATTCAGGAATATTTCAACGGCCCGCGCGGGCGCGCCGCCACGGCGGCGGTGGCCCGCGAGAAGGACAAGAGGCGATAGACTATGGAAACCCGCTCCAACCATGTGCTGGTGGGCACGGTCACGCTGCTTTTGCTGGCGGCGATCATGATCGCGGCTTTCTGGTTCTCGCGCCTCTCCCAGGGCGACAATATGGAATATGACATCTTCTTCAAACAGTCGGTCAACGGCCTGGCCAAGGGGTCCAGCGTCAACTATTCCGGCGTCCCTTCCGGCCAGGTGGAGAAGATCGAGCTTTGGAAGCGCGATCCCAGCTTCGTGAAGGTGCGCATTTCGGTGAAGGAGGGCACGCCCGTCCTGCAGGGGACCACGGCGACCATTGCCGGGGTGGGCTTTACCGGCGTGTCGGAAATCGTGCTGGACGGCGCGGTCAAGGGCGCGCCGCCGATCGTCTGCCCGGCGGAAAACCCCCTCGCCTCCTGCCCCGACGGCGTGCCGGTGATCCCGACCAAGCCGGGGGCGCTGGGCGAATTGCTGAACAACGCGCCGCAACTGCTGGAGCGGCTGTCGACGCTGACCGAGCGGCTCACCGAATTGCTGAACGACAAGAATCAGCAGTCGATTGCGGGCATATTGGCCAATGTGGAGCGGATTTCCGGCTCGCTGGCCGACCGCAGCCCGGAAATCGCCGCGACGCTGGCTGAAGCGCGCATCGCCGTGCAGCGCACCGGCATCGCCGCCGAGCAGATCGGCAAGCTGGCCGCCTCCACCGACGCCATGGTGAATGATGAGGGCCGCCCGCTGCTGGCCGACCTGCGCAAGAGCATCCAGTCGGCGACGCGCAGCATCGACACGCTCGACAAGACCATTGCGGAGGCGCAGCCGGGCGTTCGCGCCTTCAGCAACCAGACCATGCCGGAGGTCAACCAGCTGGTCCGCGACCTGCGCGAAATGTCGCGATCCTTCCGGGGCGTGGCGGAAAAACTCGACCAGCAGGGCGCGGGGTCCATCGTCGGATCGCCCAAGCTGCCCGATTACAAGCGATAAGAGGGACATGATGATGTTTCACGGGAAACTGGGTCTGGCGGCCGTCGGCGCGATGATGCTGGCGGGCTGCGTGTCCTTCGGCGGCAAGCCGCCGGAGCGTCTCCTGTCGTTGAACGCCGCGCAGAAGGTCGCGCCGGGCACGTTGCGCAGCGCCTCCTCCGGCGCCTCCATCACCGTGGCCGATCCCGAAGCGCCCAAGATGCTGGACACGGTTCGGGTGCCGGTGATCACATCGCCCACCTCGGTCGCCTATGTGACGAAGGTGCAATGGGCCGACACGCCGCGCCACCTTTTCCAGAAGCTGCTGGCGGAGACCATCGCCGCCACCAGCAACCGCATCGTGCTGGATCCGGGGCAATATTCGGCCGACGCCGGGCAGCGGCTGATGGGCGAACTGGTCGATTTCGGCGTGGATGAAGCGAGCAACAGCGCGGTCGTGACCTATGACGCGATGCTCGCCGGGCCGGGCGGCACGGCGATCGCCAAGCAGCGCTTTACCGCCAGCGCGCCGATTGGCGGGAAGATCGACGCCAACAGCGTCGGCGCGCCGCTGAATGCCGCCGCGAACAAGGTGGCGGCGGATGTCGCGGCATGGCTGGCGTCTTCGGGGCGGTAATAACCCTGCCGTGCTCCTGCGAAGGCAGGAGCCCAGTTCAGACGGCGGGCCTAGGCTCCTGCCTTCGCAGGAGCACGGTAGAAGTCACTCCAGGCTCTTGCTGACCTGCTCCGTCACGTCCTTCGACAGGCCCGGTTCAAGCAGGATGCGCTGCAACTCCGCCCGCATCATCGCGGCGCGGGCTTCATCAAAGCGTCTCCAGCGTCCCAGCGGCGGCACCAGCCGGGCGGCGGTCTGGGGGTTGAGCTTGTCGAGCGCGACGATGCAGTCGGCCACCAGCCGATAGCCCTTGCCGGACTTGTGGTGGAAGGCCCATTGGTTGCCCGCGAAGGCGCCATAAAGCGCCCTCACCCGGTTGGGATTGGCCAGGGTGAAATCCTTGTGCCTGCCCAGTTCCTCGACCAGGTCGACCGTGTCGGGGTGGAAGGCGAAGGCCTGGGTCTGGAACCATTTGTCCAGCGTCAGCGCGTCGTCGCGATAGCGGTTGTAGAAGATGTCGAGCGCCGCCTCCCGCTCCGCGCTGGCGCCGTTGGCCAGGGTCGCGAGCGCGGCCTGACGCTCGGTCATATTGTCCGCTTCGCTGAACTGGCCGAAGGCGACGGTCGCGCCATCGGCGGCGCCTGACGCGGCGAGATAGAGCAAGGCGGTGTTGCGCAGCTTGCGCGCGCCCTTGGCGGCGGGCGACAGGGCGAAGGCGTTGGCCTTCGTCTTGCCGTGGATGTCGCGCCACAGCGGCTCCAGTTCCGCGCCGATCCGTCGTTGCAGCGCGTCGCGGGCGGCGTGGATCGCGTCGGGATCGACCACCGCCATCTGGTCGCCCAGATAGGCTTCGCTCGGCAGACGGATCGCTTCGGCGATGAAGGCCGGGTCGAGCAGCGGATTGGTGACCGTGTTACGGATGGCGGCGACCACCGCATCCTCATCGACCGCCTGCCCGCCGATGCGGCCGACCAGCACATTGACCATGAGTTGCTGCATCGCCTCATAACGGGCGAAGGGATCGTCGTCATGGGCGGACAGGAAGGAGAGATCCGTCTGGCTGCGGTTGGTTTCGACGATCACCGGCGCGGAAAAGCCGCGGTTGATCGACAGGATCGGCGCGGTCGGCCAGCCCGCGAAGGTGACGCTTTGGCGCGCCTCCGTCAGCATCAGCAGTTCGTCGCCGCGATGCTGGCCAGTTTCGGGGTCGAACAGGGCGGTGCGCAGCGGGATGGCCATGGGCCGCTTTTCCGGCTGGCCGGGGGTCGGCGGGACCGACTGTTCCAGCAGCAGGGTCACGCTCTGGGTAGCGGGATCGTGGCTCAGCAGCGCCCGGACATGGGGGGTGCCCGCCTGCTCATACCAGAGGCGGAACTGGGCGAGGTCGATCTCGCCTCCGTCTTCCATGGCGCGGACGAAATCCTCGCAGGTGGCGGCCTCCCCGTCATGCAGGTCGAAATAGAGGTCGGTCCCGGCGCGGAAACGTTCCGGGCCGAGCATCAGGGCCATCATCCGGATCAGCTCCGCGCCCTTGTTATAGATGGTGGCGGTGTAGAAGTTGCTGATTTCCATATAGGATTCGGGCCGAACAGGATGGGCGAGCGGGCCGCTGTCCTCCTGGAACTGGGCGGCGCGCAGGATGCGGACGTCCTCGATCCGCTTGACGGCGTGCGATCCCATGTCGGCGGAGAAATTCTGGTCGCGGAAGACGGTGAAGCCTTCCTTCAGGCTGAGCTGGAACCAGTCCCGGCAGGTGACGCGGTTGCCTGACCAGTTGTGGAAATATTCATGCGCCACCACGCCTTCGACGCCGTCATAGTCGATGTCGGTCGCGGTTTCCGGGTCCGCCAATATGTAGCGCGAATTGAAGATGTTGAGGCCCTTATTCTCCATCGCGCCGAAGTTGAAGTCGGCGACGGCGACGATGTTGAACACGTCCAGATCATATTCCCGGCCATAGACCCGCTCGTCCCAGGCCATGCTGTTCTTGAGCGCCTGCATGGCGTGGGCGGTGCGGGGCAGGTCGGCTTCCCTCACCCATATGCCCAGTTGCACTTCGCGCCCGCTCATCGTGACGAAGCGGTCGGCGTTGCAGGCCAGGTCGCCCGCGACAAGCGCGAACAGGTAGCAGGGCTTGGGAAAGGGATCGTTCCAGCGCGCCCAATGCCGCCCGTCGGGCAGGTCTCCTTGCTCGACAGGATCGCCATTGGCGAGCAGCACCGGATAGAGCGCCTTGTCCGCCGTCATGCGCACGGAATAGCGCGACAGCACATCGGGCCGGTCGGGGAAGAAGGTGATCCGCCGGAAACCCTCCGCCTCGCATTGGGTGCAGAGCAGGCCGCCGCTGGCATAAAGCCCCATCAGCTTACTGTTCCCCTGGGGCGCGATTTCCACGAACGTTTCAACCATATGCGCGGAGTTTGAAAGCGCGATCGTCAGCGTTCCGCCGTCCAGCGACCATTGGTCGGCCGCGAGAACCGCGCCGTCGACCCTGATCTCAAGCGGCAGGAGGCCGTCGCCGTCCAGCCTCAACGGCCGGTCATGGTCGCCGTTGCGCGTGACCGATAATGTCGCATGGACGCGGGTGGCGGCGGCGTCGAGGGCGAAATCCAGCACGATGTCGGGAACCAGCCAGTCGGGCGGCCGATAATCCTGGCGGCGGACGATGTGGGGCATGGTGAGAGAGGAGGAATTGTCTGCCATCTGCGCAGGCTAGAGCATGATCCGCCTCGATTGAAGCGGATCATGTTCCTATCTTCTTTTTGTTTTTCCTATTTTCCAGGCGCCGGTCGATTTCGCCCCGGCTCGAAAGCATTTCCGTACGTGAAGTCGAAAATGCCTGGGCCTGTCGGTTCAGATGCGTTCCCCGGAAAGGCGCTGGCACAGCATATCGAGTTGGTCCAGCGTGGAATAATGCAAAGACAGGGTGCCGTTGCCGCCCTGCGCATAGTCGATGTCGACCTTCACGCCCAATATGTCGGCCAGATGCTGTTCCAGCGCGGCGATGTCGGGATCATCGTCCCTGGCGGCGGCGGGGCGCTTGCGGCCGGGGGCGCCATCGCCCTTCTTGGCGCGGCGGACGAGTTGTTCCGTATCGCGCACCGACAGGCCCTTGGCTTCGACGGTTCGGGCGAGATTTTCGCAATCCGGCGCGCCGATGAGGGCGCGGGCATGGCCCATGCTGAGCTTTTGTTCGATCACCTGCCGTTGAACGGGCGCGGGAAGATCGAGAAGGCGCATCAGGTTCGCCACATGGCTGCGCGACTTGCCGACCAGCCGGGCCAGCGCCTCCTGGCTGTGCTGGAACTCCGCGATCAGCTTGCGATAGGCCTCCGCCTCCTCGATCGGATTGAGGTCTTCGCGCTGGATATTCTCGATCAGCGCGATTTCCAGCGTTTCCGCCTCGTCGAAATCCCTGACGATGGCGGGGATGCGGTGAAGCTGCGCGCGCTGCGCCGCCCGCCACCGGCGTTCTCCCGCGACGATCTGGAACCCGCCGCCATGGGGACGGACGATGATCGGCTGGATCACTCCGCGCTTGCCGATGCTGTCGGCCAGTTCCTGCAACGCGCCCTCGTCGAAGTGGCGGCGGGGCTGTTCGGGATGAGGCTGGATCAGCGCGACTTCGATGCTCTGGATCGCCTTGGTGGACGGCGGGGCGGCGGCGGTGGGCGCGACCGGCTCCTCCCGCGCCACATCGCCGAGCAGCGCCGACAGGCCCCGGCCAAGGCCATGGGGGCGCTTGGCCGATTTCATGACGTTTTCGTTATTCAAGCAGCAACCTCCTGCCGGGGCAGGCGCGCGATCAGTTCACGCGCCAGACGCATATAGGCTTCCGATCCCGAGCAGCGGAAATCGTAGATAAGGGCCGGCACGCCATGGCTGGGCGCTTCGGACAGGCGCACATTGCGCGGAATGACCGTGGAAAAGACCAGATCGCCCAGGCAAGCCCGCACATCGTCGGCCACCTGGTCGGTCAGGCGATTGCGCCGGTCATACATGGTGAGCGCCACGCCCATGATGGAAAGGCCGGGATTGAAGCGGCCGCGAATGCGCTCCACCGTCTGGAGCAGTTGCGACAACCCCTCCAGCGCGAAAAATTCGCATTGCAGCGGCACCAGCAAGGATTGCGCCGCAACCATCGCGTTGATCGTCAACAGGCCGAGCGAGGGCGGGCAGTCGATCAGGCAAATGTCCCAGCGGCCGGGCTGGGCCTCCGCCAGCACGCGCTCCAGCCGGTGGGTGCGTTCCTCATATTCGATCAGTTCGATCTCCGCCCCGGAAAGATCCTGGGTCGCAGGGACGATGTCGAGCTTGGGCACCCGCGTGCTGATGATCGCATCTTCCAGCGCGCAATTGCCGACCAGCAGGTCATAGCTGGATTGTTCGCGGTCGGACTGGTTGACGCCCAGGCCGGTCGAGGCGTTGCCCTGGGGATCGAGATCGACCAGCAGGACGCGAAGCCCGGTGGCGGCCAACCCCGTGGCCAGATTGATGGCAGTGGTGGTTTTTCCGACGCCGCCCTTTTGATTGGCGATGGCAATACGGATCATCCTCGGCCCTTCCTCCTGACGGATCGAACCGCCTGCGCGACGATGATGGCGCTGTCGGCATCGGTCACGCTGCGTTCCACGTGGAACGCACCTTGCCATGATCGAGTCGCCGCCTCCAGTTCATTCTGCGCATTTCGTCCTTTTGGCAGCACCCAGATGGTCTTTTCATCGGCCAGATGCTCGGCCGATTCGAGCAACTTGGGCAATGGGGCATAGGCGCGGGCGCTGATCACGGCCGCAGCGGCGGCCGGCACGCTCTCCACGCGTCCGCCGAAGACCGCTGCATTGGGCAAGCCCAGTTCGGTGATGACGTCGTTCAGGAAGTCGATACGCTTGCGCCGCGATTCCACCATCTCGACAGGACGCTGGGTGAGAATCGCGACCACGATGCCGGGCAGGCCGGCGCCCGATCCCAGATCGATCCATTTCCCGTCCCCCGCATTGTCGGCGAGCGGGATCAGCTGGGCGCTATCGACGATGTGCCGCGCCCAGATATGCGGGCGGGTGGATTCCGCGATGAGATTTTGTCGTTCCATCTCATCCAGGATCACGGCGACATAGCGCTCCAGCCGGTCCCATGTTCCACGTGGAACATCGAACCGGGTTTGCAGCCATAGCCGTGCATCTTCCTCCGTCACGCGGCGCGGCGCCTTATATGGACGAGAAGGGCGGCCAGCGCCGCCGGCGTTATGCCGCGAATGCGACCCGCTGCGGCGAGCGTATCGGGACGCGCCAGAGTGAGCCGCTCGACCATTTCGGTCGACAGCCCCCCAATGTCGGCAAAATCGAAATCCGCTGGAATGACGACGCGCTCATTGCGGCGCATTTCCGCGATCTCCGCCTCCTGCCGTTCCAGATAGGGCGCGTAATGCGCATCCTCCAGCAGTTCCTCGCGCAGGTCGCGCGATATGCGGGACAATGTCGGCGCAAATTCGCATAGCAGCGAACGCCCGACTTCCGGAAAACGCGCCCATTCGAACAGCGAGCGGCGCGCGCCGTCCTGCCGGACCGGCGCGCCCGACCTGGCCATTTCCGTGGCGGAGAAGGTGCGGCTCAATTCCTCCTCGACCGCTGCCCGCTCGTCATGGCGGCTGGCGTAATAAGCGGCGCGTTCCTCGCCCAGAACGCCATGCTCGAAGCCGACCCCCGCCAATCGGGTGCCGGCATTGTCGGCCCGCAGCCTCAGCCGATATTCGGCCCGCGCCGTCAGCATGCGATAGGGCTCGGTCACGCCCTGCAGGACCAGGTCGTCGATCATCACGCCGATATAGCTGCTGGCGCGATCCAGGATGAGCGGCCCTTCCCCCCTCGCCCTGGCGGCGGCGTTGATCCCGGCCAGCAGGCCCTGCGCCGCCGCTTCCTCATAGCCTGTGGTGCCGTTGATCTGCCCGGCGCAGAAAAGGCCGGGGATGGCCTGAACCTCCAGGGTCGCGTCCAGCGCTCGCGGATCGATATGATCATATTCCACGGCATAGCCCGGCACCCGAATGTCGGCCTTTTCCAGCCCGGCCATGGATCGGACCATGGCCAGTTGGACATCGGCCGGAAGCGAAGTGCTGATGCCGTTGGGATAGACCAGATGGTCGTCCAGCCCTTCGGGTTCCAGGAATATCTGATGTCCGTCCCGATCCCCGAAGCGGATCACCTTATCCTCTATGGAGGGGCAATAGCGCGGCCCGCGGCCCTCAATGGCTCCGCTGAACAAGGGCGAACGCCCCAGCCCTTCCCGAATGATGGCATGGGTCCGGTCATTGGTGCGGGTGATGGCGCAACTGAGTTGCGGCAATCGGCGACCGGGCGACAGGGCTGACATGGTCCAGCCTTCCGCGTCCGAAGGTTGCGCCTCCAGTGCGGCCCAGTCGATGGTGCGGCCATCGATCCTGGGCGGAGTCCCCGTCTTGAGCCGGCCCATGGGCAGGTCGAGGGCACGAAGCTGAACACCGAGCGCGGTCGCGGCCCTCTCGCTGATGCGGCCGCCCGTCAGCGTCTCCTCGCCGCGGAACAGCTTGCCGCCTAGGAACGTGCCGGTCGCCAGCACGACCGAGGGCGCATGAAGCCTGCGGCCATCAGCCAGGCTGAGGCCAGCGACAGCCCCTTCCGCCAGCAGCAGCCCGACGGCTTCTCCCTCGACAATTTCAAGACCGGATTGGGCATCCAGCAGGCGGTGGATCTCGGCGCGATAGCGCTTGCGATCCGCCTGCACGCGCGGCCCCTGGACCGCCGCGCCCTTGCTGCTGTTCAGCATGCGATAATGGATGGCGGCGGCGTCGGCGGCGCGGGCGATCAGGCCGTCCAGCGCGTCCACTTCGCGCACCAGATGGCCCTTGCCCAACCCGCCAATGGCCGGATTGCAGGACATGGCGCCGACCGTCGCCCTTTCGAAGGTCAACAGCGCGACCGCCGCGCCCTTGCGCGCTGCTGCGCCAGCCGCTTCGCAGCCTGCATGGCCGCCGCCGACCACGATCACGTCATAGCTTGTCCGCATGCGCGCCCCTTAACAGAAGTCAGGCGGTCGGGTCAAAACTGTTCCACGTGGAACATCGCTATTTTCCGATGCAGAATCCGGCGAACAGCCGGTCCAGCATGTCTTCCGTGCCGGCTCGCCCCGTCAGCAGGTCAATCGCATGGCGAGCCTGCCGCAACTCTTCGGCGACGATCAGCAAATCGTCCGAACCCTGCGCGGAAGTCAGATGCGCATGCAGCCGGGCCGCGCCTTCGCGCTGCCGCTGGTGCAGGGCATAGTCGCCTTCTCCCGGCAGGAGCATGGCCGCGCGGTCGAGCAGCATGGAGGCGAGACGATCCATCCCCTCCCCCGTCACGGCGGAAAGGGGCAGGCCGGGTCGGTCGGCTTTCGCGTGGCGATCGCACTGGGCAGCGATCACTATCGCATCTTCCCGTGGCGCTTCATCCGCCGGGCCGAGCCAGAGGATGATGTCCGCTGCCTCCAGCGCACCGCGTGCCCTGTCGATGCCGATCGCCTCTATGGCATCGTCCGTTTCACCGCGCAGGCCCGCCGTGTCCGTAAAAAGAAAGGCGGTGCCGCCCAGCGCGGCGGGCACCTCGATCCGATCGCGGGTGGTCCCCGCCACGTCCGAGACGATGGCCGCATCACGCCCCACAAGCCGGTTGAGCAGCGTCGATTTGCCCGCATTGGGCGGCCCCGCCAGGACCACGCGAACGCCGTCCCTCAGCCGCTCCGCCGATGACGAGGCGAGCACGGCGCGGACATCCTCCGCCAAAATGCGAACGCCCTGCCCGATCCGCGTTTCTATGCCGTGGTCCGGCACGTCATCCTCATCGGAAAAATCGAGCGCCGCCTCGGTCATAGCGGACAGGTCCAGCAATGTCCGCAGCCATTGCTCCACCCTTTGCGAAAAATGACCCTCCGCCATCAGCAGGGCCGCCCGGCGCTGCTGCTGCGTCTCGGCCGCCAGCAGGTCCGACAGGCCCTCCACGGCATTCAGGTCCATGCGGCCATTGGCGAAGGCGCGCCGCGTGAATTCCCCCGCCTCGGCCCGGCGCAGTCCTTCCAGGGAAGCCAGCGCCTGCTCGACCGCGGCGATGACGGCGCGCCCGCCATGGCAGTGCAGTTCCGCCAGGTCTTCGCCGGTCGCCGTGTCGGGGCCGGGAAACCACAGGACCAGCGCCCGGTCCAGCAACGCGCCGTCACGCGGATCGCGCAATGAGGACAGTCGCGCGCGTCTGGCCGGCGGCAGGCTTCCGGCCAGCGCCAGCAGCGCCTGCCCCGCCGCCGGTCCGCTGATCCGCACGACGGCGATGCCGGCGGGAGGCGCGCCGCTCGACAAGGCAAAGATGGTCTCCGTCACGGCGCGTCGTCGCGAAGGGGATCAGCCTGGATTCTTGTCGCCATTCTTGCCCGGCATCCCCGCCAGGCCGATGTCCATCATCTGTTTGAACAGGCGCATCCCGGCATCGCCCAGGGGAGAAAAACTCCTGAACAGCGTTTCCATCTGCTCGACATTGGCGACGCCGTCGAAGCTGTCGAGCATCGTTTTCACATATTTGTCGTGAATGGGGGTGACATCCGGCAGCCCCAGGAAAGCCCGGGCCTCCGCAGGAGTGCAGTCGACGTCCACGCTTACCTTCATAACCTGCTACCCTTTGCTGCGCCCTCGCTTTACAACGCCTCATGCCGCAACAAGGGCAACCAAGGCAAATTTTTTGACGGCTGGCATGGTTGCGCTCGGCCCCGCAAGCGCCATTATGCCGTTCCCTGGACATGACGCGATTTGAGAAGGACTTTCCCATGGCAGCATTCACATCCATCCCCACGCTGGAGGGCGATGCCCGCTTCGATGTCTATGTCGCCCGGCCGGAGGGCGCGCCCAAGGCCGCGATCGTCGTGATCCAGGAAATCTTCGGCGTGAACGAGGGCATCCGCCGCAAATGCGATAGCTGGGCGGCGGCCGGCTATCTGGCCATGGCGCCCGATCTGTTCTGGCGCGAAAAGCCGCATGTCGAACTCGACGCCGACATAGGCGAGGAGCTTCAGGCGGCCTTCGGCCATATGCAGAAATTCAATCAGGATCAGGGCATTCGCGACATAGAGGCCACGATAAAGGCCGCCCGGGCCGAATTGGGGCAAGGCGGCAAGGTCGGCCTGGTCGGATATTGCCTGGGCGGGCGGCTGGCGTTCATGTCGGCCTGCCGCACCGACGGCGATGCCTTCGTGGCCTATTATGGCGTCGGCATCGACGGCCTGCTGAACGAGCAGCATGCCATCGGCAAGCCGGTGCTGCTGCATGTCCCCACCGCCGACGGCTTTGTCCCGCCCGACGTGCAGCGCAGGATGCATGAAGGGCTGAAGGACAATCGCCATGTCACGCTGCACGATTATGAGGGGCTGGACCATGGCTTCGCGGCCGAAATGGGGGCGCGCCGCAATGAGGCGGCGGCGCAGCTTGCCGACGGCCGGACCGCGGATTTCTTCGCGGCCCATCTCTGAACGGGGACAACGGCATGACGCAGGCATGGCGGATGGTGGCCCGCAGCCATGGCGGGCCGGAGGTGATCGCGCGGGAAGGGTTCGACCCCGGCCTGCCGGGTGAAGGCGAATTGCTGATCGCGCAGGATGCCGTCGGGCTGAATTTCATCGACACCTATTATCGCAGCGGCCTCTATCCCGCGCCGCTGCCGACGCCGCTGGGCGCCGAGGGCGCCGGCCATGTCGCCGCCGTGGGTCCGGGCGTCGCCGGCTTTGCGGTGGGCGACAAGGTGGGCTGTGCGGTCGGGCTGGGCGCCTATGCCACGCATCGTCTGGTGCGCGCCGACCAGGCGGTGAGGATTCCGGATGCCGTCACGACGCAGGATGCGGCGGCCATGATGCTGAAGGGCATGACCGCCTGCTATCTGGCGGAGGACATCGTCACCCTGGAGGCCGGGCAGTTCGCGCTGGTCCATGCCGCCGCCGGCGGCGTGGGTTCCGTGCTGGTGCCGTGGCTGCGCGACAAGGGCGTGATCGTGATCGCCCATTGCGGATCGGCGGAAAAGGCGGCGAAGGTGGACGCCGAACATAGCCTGCACGGCGGCTTCGACAGCCTGGCCTCCGCCGTGCGGGAGATCACCGGGGGCCGCGGCGTCGACGTCGTCTATGACGGCGTGGGCAAGGATAGCTGGAGCGCGTCGCTGGCCTCGCTCAGGCGGCGCGGCCTGATGGTCAGCTACGGCAATGCCTCCGGCGCGGTGCCGCCGATCAGCCTGCTGGAACTCAGCCGGGGCGGGTCGCTCTACGTCACCCGCCCGACATTGTTCGACTATATCGCCACTCCCGAAGAGTTGGCGCGAACCGCCGAAAGGCTGTTCGACCGCATGGCGCGGGGCGTGGCGAGGACCGTCGTCGGCCAACGATTTCCACTGGCCGACGCGGCGGAGGCGCACCGCGCGCTGGAGGCCCGGCAAACCACGGGAAGCACGCTGCTGATCCCCTGACGGCGGCGGGCAGGGCGGGAACTGGATGGCAGAGCATGGCGCATTGCTGGAAACGCATTGTTTTCCAAGGGGAATGGCATATTCCGCTCGACCGGGGCCGACCGGAATGGCAAGGCGCCGTCGATGAACGCCCTTGCGCCCCTGCTCGCGCCTCTCTGGTTCGCCCAGCTATTCACCGGCGCCAAATCCTTCGTCGACAATCCGCTGATCGGTTCGACGCGGCTCAACGCGCTGGGGCTGCATGCGGGGCGGGTGCGGGCGGCGCAGGCGCTGGCGGCGGCGCGGCGCAGGCGGCTGGCCGACGGCGTCGATCCGGAACATCGGGCGATTTTCGACCGGGACGGTGTCGTCGAAATCCGGGATTTCCTGCCCGCCGCGACCTTTAGCGCCTTGCAGGAACAGCTTTTCAGCTATCGCGGACCTGCGCGGGAGATGGTTCAGGGCGATACGATCACCCGCCGCCTCGCGATGGACCCCGCCGCGCGCCGGGCGATCCCGGCCTTTGAGGATTTTCGCCGCGATCCCCGCTGGCAGGGTCTGGCCCGCTATGTGTCGGGTTTCGACATAGAGCCGCTGCTCTATGTCCAGTCGATCCTGCCGCGCCGTCGCGATGCCGCGCCCGATCCCCAGCTCGCATTTCATGCCGACACCTTTTATCCCGCGATGAAGGCCTGGCTGTTTCTGGAGGATGTGCCCGTCGAAACCGGGCCCTTCGCCTATGTGAAGGGCTCGCACCGCTTGACGCCGCAGCGGCTGGCCTGGGAAAAGCAACGCAGCCTGGGCGCGCGGGACGGCGATTGCCGCCTTTCGGCGCGGGGATCGCTGCGGATCGACGTCAGCGAACTGACGGGGCTGGGCCTGCCGCAACCGAGCGTCTTTGCCGTGCCCGCCAATACGCTGCTGATCGCCGACACGTTCGGCTTCCATGCCCGCAGTCCGGCCAGCGCGCCCGCCACCAGGGTGGAGATCTGGGCCTATGGACGCCGCAACCCGTTCCGTCCGATCAAGGGATGGGATGTCTGGAGCCTTCCCGGCATAGCCGAGCGGCGCATCCCGTTGCGCTGGTGGCTGGGCGACAGGGCGGGCGGCTGGATCAGGCAGCCATGGCTGCCGGTCGGCGTCAAGGGTGCGGCGGACGGGTGATCCTGGCAAGGGCGGCACTGGGTTCCTGCCTGCGCAGGAACACCGATGCGCAATCCCTCCGGAATTTGTCCTGGCGAGGTTGAACCGCGCAGGAACCTGCGATTCCAACGCATCCGGACGGGCCCTGGGGCGGGTTTCGATCCGATCGGATAAGATCGCCGCCCTGGATTCTGTGTTTTCCGCGATTTCTTGACCAGCGACCGGTTCCGCTCGCTTGGAAATCGCTTCTAGACGAAGAGCGTCAATATGCCGACCTGATGATCCACGACGCCGTCATAGATCATCTTGACCGCGACATAGACGATCACGGCCAGGCCCAGATAGGCGATCCAGCGGAAGCGTTCGATATATTTGGCGATGATGTTCGCGGCGATGCCCATCAGCGCGACAGACAGGATCAGCCCGATGATCAGGATGCCCGGATGGTCGCGGGCCGCGCCGGCCACCGCCAGCACATTGTCCAGGCTCATCGAAACGTCCGCCACCGCGACCGCCCAGGCCGCGCCCGCGAAGCTCTTGGCGGGGCGCAGGCCGGATATGTCGTCGTCGCCGGTGTCGGGCGTGTCGCCGCCCCGTTTCGGGTGCAGTTCGCGCCACATCTTGAACGCGACCCACAGCAGCAGCAGCCCGCCCGCCAGGATCAGGCCGACGATCTGCATCAACTGCGTCACCACCAGCGCGAAGCCGATGCGCAGCACCAGCGCGGCGATGATGCCGATCAATATGACCCTCTTGCGCTGCTCCGCCGGAAGCCCCGCCGCCAGCGCGCCGACGACGATGGCGTTGTCCCCGGCGAGCAGCACGTCGATCATCAGCACCTGGCCGAACGCAGCCAGCGCGGCGGGCGAGCCGATATTGCTGAAATCATTGACGATATGCGCCCAGATGTCGGCGGGCGAGCCGATCCCCTGAGCCGCCGCTGCGGCGGTTGCGATTAGGTCGATCATCACGGCCTGACAGTTCCCCTGAAAATGAAAGAGCCGCCAGACCGAAGTCCGACGGCCCGAAGTTCGCGGCGCTTGAAGCGAAGGCGATCCGCGTCCGTCAGGAACACAACCGCCCGGCCCCTTACTGGTTCATCGAGTCGAAGAAATCCTCGTTGGTCTTGGAATCCTTCATCTTGTCGAGCAGGAATTCCATGGCGTCGACCGTGCCCATCTGCATCAGGATGCGGCGCAGCACCCACATCTTGCTGAGCTTCGCCTTGTCGACCAGCAATTCTTCCTTGCGGGTGCCCGACTTGCCGACGTCCAGCGCCGGGAAGATGCGCTTGTCCGCCACCTTGCGGTCGAGGACGATTTCCGAGTTGCCGGTGCCCTTGAACTCTTCGAAGATGACCTCGTCCATGCGGCTGCCCGTGTCGATCAGCGCGGTGGCGATGATGGAGAGCGAGCCGCCCTCCTCTATGTTGCGGGCCGCGCCGAAGAAGCGCTTGGGCCGCTGGAGCGCGTTGGCGTCGACGCCGCCGGTCAGCACCTTGCCCGACGACGGCACCACCGTGTTGTAGGCGCGGCCGAGGCGGGTGATCGAGTCGAGCAGGATCACCACGTCTTTCTTGTGTTCCACGAGGCGCTTGGCCTTTTCGATCACCATTTCGGCGACCTGGACGTGGCGCTGCGCCGGTTCGTCGAAGGTGGAGGAAACGACCTCGCCCTTCACGCTGCGCTGCATGTCGGTGACTTCTTCCGGACGCTCGTCGATCAGCAGGACGATCAGGAAGACTTCGGGATGGTTGTCGGTGATCGCCTTGGCGATGTTCTGGAGCAGCACGGTCTTGCCGGTGCGCGGCGGCGCGACGATCAGCGCGCGCTGGCCCTTGCCCTGCGGCGAGACGATGTCGATGACGCGGGCCGACTTGTCCTTGACGGTCGGGTCGGTCGCGTCGAGCGTCAGCTTCTGCGTCGGATAGAGCGGCGTCAGATTGTCGAAATTGACGCGGTGACGGACGACTTCGGGATCGTCGAAATTGACGGAAATGAGCTTGGTCAGGGCGAAATAGCGCTCCCCATCCTTGGGGGCGCGGATTTCGCCCTCCACCGTGTCGCCGGTGCGCAGGCCGAATTTGCGCACCTGGTTGGGCGAGACATAGATGTCGTCGGGACCGGCGAGGAAATTCGCTTCGGGCGAACGCAGGAAGCCGAAGCCGTCGGGCAGCACCTCTATCGTGCCCTCGCCCATGATCTGCTCGCCATTGTCGGCCTCGACCTTGAGGATCGCGAACATCAGATCCTGCTTGCGCAGGGTCGATGCGCCCTCGACGCCCAGTTCCTCCGCCATGGTCACGAGTTCGGCGGGCGCTTTTTTCTTGAGATCCTTAAGGTGCATTCGCGTGGAGTCCGATGGAATGAGAGAGACGAGGAGAAATAGGGGGGAAGGCTGACCCGGCAATGACTCGGGAGAACCCGCGCCGGACGGGCGGGATGGAATGTCTGGCGTTTAGCGATCCGACCCCGCCCAAGTCAAGGTCGCTGAGCCATTCGGATGGATTGAAAATTGCCGATATGCGTCCTGCCGCGAATGAAATGGGATGGGCGGAACCGGGGCGCTCATGCTATACAGGGATAAAATAAGGAGGAACGGGAGATGGGACGCTGGCGCGCCGCTCTGGGCATCGCGATCGCGATCGCCACTTCTCCCCTTGCGGCGCAGGATCGAGCCGCGCTCGACCCCGATGATCCGCCTGCGGTGATCCGCACCATCCCCAGCGGCGATACCCGCATCACCATCCCTATCCAGATCGACGGCAGGGGGCCGTGGAACTTCGTGGTCGACACCGGATCGCAGCGCACCGTCATTTCCCGCGCCCTGGCCGAACGGCTCGACCTGCCCCTGCGGGAGCGGGTGACGGTGATCAGCATGACCGGCCGGGCGGAGGTGGACACTGTCGCCGTCCCGCGCCTGGGCTTCGGCAAGACCGTGGTGGACGATATAGAAGCGCCGGTGCTGGAGGGGGAGCATATCGGCGCGGCCGGCCTGTTGGGACTGGACGGCCTGCATGCCAAGCGGCTGCTGCTGAATTTCCGCACGGGCCGGATGGAGATCAGCAGCAGCAAGCGTAGCTGGCGTGACCCCAATGTCATCGTCGTCGAGGCGCGACGGCGCCAGGGGCAGTTGATCCTGCTCGATTCCGACGTGAACGGCATGCAGGTCAGCATCATCCTGGACACCGGCACCTCCATAAGCGTCGGCAACATGGCGTTGATGAACAAGCTGGTGCGCAAGAAGAAGGCGCCCGCGCTGGAACTGGTGACGCTGACCAGCGTGACGGGGGAGACGCTGTCGGGGCAGGCCGGCCTGATCGACCGGGTGCGCATGGGGCAGGTCATGCTGAAGGAGATGCCGGTGATGTTCGCCGATGCCCAGCCCTTCGCGGAACTGGGGCTTCACGACAAGCCCGCGCTGCTGCTCGGCATTGACGCGCTCAAGGTGTTCGACCGGGTGGCCATCGATTTCGGGCGGGGAAAGGTGGACTTCCTGTTGCCGGACACAGGGCTGCTCGACCGGAAACGCCTTGCGACGGCGGGGAGAGCGGCGGGTTAGGCGCGCTTCATGACGGGTGGTTTTCAGGCTGAATGTCGATACAGCCTAGTGTGGTGGATTTGAAATACGCCACATTATGGCGGCTAGGTAGAGAACGTATTTCAAATCCATAAACCACACTAGAATCATATATTTGCTAGTGACCCTGATGAATCTGAAGTTCGTTCAGCGCTGGCCCAAAAATGGGACGAACTTCAGATTCGGGTCACTAGTGCTGCGGTTGCTGCTGTTGCCGGTTGCGGCCCAGCACATTGTCGATCCATTGCTGGTCCAGGCGCGGCGGCTGGGGGCGGTCTGCGGGGTTGGGCGTTGGCTGGCCGCTATCGTCGGGCTGTGCGTCCTCGTCCGGCTGCTGCCCGCGCTCTATCGGCAGGCCGTTTTCGTCGACCATCATGCCGCCGTCCGTTCCGCCGTCGGGCTGGCCGTAATAGGCCTCCTCGTCCGGTTCCAACTGCCATTCGGGCAGCGTCACCTGGGTTTCGAACTGTTCGACCGGGCGCTTGGCGACGGCGATCTTCATATAGTCGGCGAAGGCGCGGGCGGGGGCGCGGCCGCCCTGGAGCACGCCCACGGCGCGGGCGTCGTCGCGGCCCATCCAGACGCCGGTGGTGATGCCGCTGGAAAAGCCCAGGAACCAGCCGTCCTTGTTGCTGCTGGTGGTGCCGGTCTTGCCCGCGACGGGCCGGCCGATCTGCGCCGCCCGGCCGGTGCCGGTGCTGACGGCGGTCTGCATCAGGTCGGTCATGCCCGCCGCGACCCAGGGGGCGACCAGCACGCGGCTGGTGTCGTCCTGATGTTCGTAGAGGACACGGCCTTCGGCGGTCGTCACCTTGGTGATGCCATAGGGCGTCACCGCCACGCCCTTGCGCGCGATGGAAGCGAAGGCGCGGGTCATGTCGATCAGCCGCACGTCGGACGTGCCCAGCACCATCGAAGGATGCGTGTTGATCGGCGTGGTGACGCCGAAGCGGCGGGCCATGTCGGCGACGGTGGGGAAGCCGACCTCCACGCCCAGCTTCGCCGCCACGGTGTTGACCGAATAGGCGAAGGCGGTGCGGATATCGATGTCGCCGGAGAAGCGTCCGTTGCTGTTGCGCGGCTTCCACCCGTTGATGTCGACCGGGCTGTCGGTGACGCCGGTGTCGGGAGTATAGCCCGCCTCCAGCGCCGCCATGTAGACAAAGATCTTCCAGGCCGAGCCCGGCTGGCGCGTCGCGGTGGTGGCGCGATTGTAGTTGGAGCTCACATAGTCCAGCCCGCCGACCATCGCCCGCACCGCGCCGTCGCGGTCGAGCGAGACCAGCGCGCCCTGCGTACCGCTGGGCACGTTCGCCTGAATCGCCGCGGTCGCCGCCTTCTGCATGTTGAGGTCGATGGTGGTGTAGACCTCCAGCGGCTCATTGGGTTCGTCGATCAGCGTGTCGAGTTGCGGCAGCGCCCAGTCGGTGAAGTATCGCACGCTGTTCTGCGGCGGTTCGGGCGCCATCTTCACGTCCTGGAGATTGGCGGCGGCGCGTTCGGCCGCGCTGATCTTGCCGTTTTCCTGCATCAGGTCCAGCACGACGCCGGCGCGGCCGATGGCGGCTTCGGCGTCGGCGGTCGGGGAATAGCTGGAGGGGGCCTTCACCAGGCCGGCGACGATGGCGGCTTCTGGCAGGTTCAGGGCGGTCGCGGGATGGCCGAAAAATTTGCGGCTGGCGGCGTCAATGCCATAGGCGCCGCCGCCGAAATAAACCTTGTTGAGATAGAGTTCGAGGATCTGCCGCTTGGAGAATTTGCGCTCCAGCGCGAGGGCCAGCACCATTTCCCGGACCTTGCGGCCCCAGCTATAGCTGTTGTTGAGGAAGATGTTGCGCGTCACCTGCTGCGTGATGGTGGACGCGCCCTGCCAGCGGCGGCCGCTGCCGCGCCGTTCCATCGCCACCCAGGCGGCGCGGGCCATGCCGATGGGGTCGACGCCGGGGTGCAGATAGTAACGCTTGTCCTCGGTCGAGACCATCGCGTCGACCATGACCGTCGGAATCTGGTCATAGCTCAGCCAGCGGCCGAAGCTGGGGCCGAGCGAGACGATGACGCTGCCGTCCGCCGCATGGACGCGGATCATCTGGCCGTTGGGGGAGGATTTCAGCGATTCATAGTCGGGCAGCGACTGATAGGCGATCACCACGGCGACGACGACCGCGATCGCCGCGCTCAAGAAGCCGACAAGGCCGATTTTCACGCCCCTTATCAGCCATTTCTTCACCCTGCCCCGCGGTTCGCTGCTCGATCGTGCCATGGTTCGCCCGGATATGCGCTAATCAGGAAGGCGGCCAGTGGAAAAGCCGTGCAGGCCGCATAAATGTCGAGGCTTTCTGAAGATCGGCGGCGGTTTACCGGCGATGAACGATCATCCGGCTTCGTCGCGGGATTTGAAATCCAGCGACGCGCTGTTCATGCAATAGCGCAGGCCGTTGACCCCCGGCCCGTCGGGGAAGACATGGCCGAGATGCCCGTCGCAGTTCGAACAGCGGACCTCGGTGCGGATCATGCCGTGGCTGGTGTCACGGATTTCGTCGACCGCGTCGATGTCGACCGGCGCGGTGAAGCTGGGCCAGCCCGATCCGCTGTCATATTTTTCCTCGGCGTCGAACAGTTCCGCGCCGCAGCCCGCGCAATAATAGACGCCGTCGGCCTTGTTGCTGTTATATTTGCCGGTGAAGGCCCGTTCCGTGCCGCCTTCCCGCAGGACATGATATTGTTCGGGGGAAAGGCGCTCGCGCCATTCGGCGTCGGTCAGGTTGAGCTTGTCCATGCGCGGCAATATGGCGATGGGTGGACCGGCGATCAAGCGGTTAGGCGTGAGCCTTGAGGTCTTTGGGAAGTCGTGTTCCTGCGCAGGCAGGAACCCAGTTCCGGCCTTGCCTTACTGGATGAAGCGTGGACCTGGGTTCCTGCCTGCGCAGGAGCACGTGGAATAAGAGTTACCGTTCCCGTGCCGCCTGGCGGGCGATGGCGAGCAGTTCGTGCCGGACCATCAGGTCGCCCAGGCCCCTGCCCGACCGGCTGGCGCGTTCGGCCTGGGCCAGCCGCTGGATGACGCGGGCGATGCCGGCGGCGTCCCAGATGCGGACCTGGCGGGTGACGATGCCCTTTTCCTTCCAGAAGACGGCCTTGCCCGCCGCCTCCACCGCGCCGTCCAGCCTGCCGCTCTCATCGAAATCGGCGCGGATGTTGGCGAGCAGCATGGCGCGGGTCAGCAAGGGGCGCAGCACCGCCGCCATGGCCGTGCCCGCCTCCGCCAGACGCCCCAGTTCGCGGTGCATGCCGCGCAGGTCGCCGCCCAATACCGCGTTCACCAGCGGCGCGGCGTCGCTGTCGGTATTGTCGGCGGAAAGGGCGTCCAGCGCTTCCTCGGTCGCTTCGCGGGGCCGGTCGGGGGCGGCGTCGAGATAGAGGATCAGCTTCTCCACCTCGCCCGCCATCAGCGTGCGGTCGCCATTGGTAAGGTCGGCGATGCGGCGGCCCAGTTCGGGCGAAAGGCGCAGCCCCCCTTCCCGCCCGATAGCGACGGCGATCTGCTCCGCCTCCCGCGCATCGGGCTGGTAGGATGCGAAGGCCATGGTCTGCTTGTGGTCGAGCGCGAGCTTGAGCAGCTTCGACGTGCCCTTCAGCGCGCCCGCCACGGCGATGACGGGGTTGCCCGCCGCCTCCGCCTCCAGCAGCGCGGTCAGCGCGGGGAGCGATTCCTCCCCCATGCCGGTGACGCGAATCCAGCGCCTGTCCCCGAACATGGAGAAGGAGGCGGCCTCGTCCGCCAGCCGTGCTGGATCGTCGCGCAGGGTCGAGGCGTCCAGGTCGATCCGTTCCGCGTCCGGCCCCATGGCGCGTTCCAGCCGCTTGGCGAGCGCCGCGCTGCCCGCCTCGTCGGGGCCATGGAGCAGGAAAAAGCGGCAGTCGGGCGGCGGCGCGTCGAGCGCCTTTTCGATCTGGCCGCGATTGGCCTTCAACGGCCCTTGTCCCGCGCCGCGAACCGGGCGAGCCGGGCGACGATCTGGTCGGCGATGGTCTGCGACAGGCGTTCCAGCGCCGTATCCTCCGCCGCGATGGTCGCATATTCGCTGGACACCACGTCGATGCCGACGTCCGATCCGGCGGTGTCATCCAATATCTGCGCGCCGGTGGCTTCGTCGATCAACTGGTAGCGGGCGCGCAGGGTCCGCCGCTCGCGGGTGATGGCGGCGTCGGAACGCAGGCCGAAGCCGCTGATATTATCGTCCAGCTTGACCACCAGCCGGTAGCCGGGGCCGGTGCCGCGCATCGCCGCCAGCCGGTCGTTCAGCGCGTTGCGCACCAGCCAGCCGCCCTTGCCCTCTATCGGCTGCACCGCGACATTGCCCAGCGCCTGCGCGACCGCGCCGTGGCTGCCCCCGCTATATACGGGGCGCAGGCCGCAGGCGGAGAGGGACAGGGTGACAAAGAGCAATGGCCAGAGCTTCATAAGAGCTACCCTTAACCGTTCGCCCTGAGCTTGTCGAAGGGCAAGCTGAGCGAAGTCGAAGCCTTCGCTGCGCTCAGGCCAAGGCTTCGACTTGCCGAAGGCAAGTTTATCCTGAGCGCCTGCCTTGGCAGGCAGACGAAGGGCTCAGCCCGAACGGGTTTTCAATCAGATTACCAGGTTCACCAGGCGATCCGGAACCACGATCACCTTTTTCGGGGTCGCGCCGTCCAGCGTCCGCACGACATTGGGCGCGGCGAGGGCCAGGCGTTCCAGTTCCTCCTTCGCCGTGCCCTTGGGGACGGTGATGGTGTCGCGCAGCTTGCCCATCACCTGGCAGGCGATGGTGACCTCATCCTCGACCAGCAATCCGGGATCGACGGCGGGCCAGGCGGCCTCCGCGATCAGGCCCTGTTCGCCCATGTCCGCCCAGGCCTCTTCGGCGAGATGCGGGGTCATGGGCGCGACCAGCAACGCCAGCGCGCGGATCGCCGCGCTGCGGCTGGCGGAGGGCCTGGCCTTTTCGACCGCGTTGGTGAGTTCGTAGATCTTCGCCACCGCCTTGTTGAAGGACAGCGCCTCGATATCCTTCGCCACGCCGTCGATGGTCTGGTGCAGCTTGCGGTCGAGGGTCTTGTCCTGACCCTCGGCCGTCCTGTCGGCTTCCCCGAACAGCCTCCACAGGCGGTTGATGAAGCGCCAGGAGCCTTCGATGCCCGCCTCCGTCCAGGGCAGGTCGCGTTCCGGCGGGCTGTCGGACAGCATGAACCAGCGCACCGCGTCCGCGCCATATTGGGCGATGATGTCGTCCGGATCGACGACGTTCTTCTTGGACTTGGACATTTTCTCGACGCGGCCGAGCGTGACCGGCGCGCCGGTGCCGACCATGACGATCCTGTCCCCCTGCCGCTCCACTTCCTGCGGGGCGAGCCAGGCGCCATCGGGCGACTTGTAGGTTTCGTGCGTCACCATGCCCTGGGTGAAGAGGCCGGTGAACGGCTCGGCAAAGCCGATCTGCCCCATATGCTGGAGCGCGCGGGTCCAGAAGCGGGCATAGAGCAGGTGCAGGATCGCATGTTCGACGCCGCCGATATATTGGCCGACGGGCAGCCATTTTTCGACGGTTTCCCGGTCGAAGGGCTTGTCCTTCGGCTGGCTGGCGAAGCGGATGAAATACCAGCTTGAATCGGCGAACGTGTCCAGCGTGTCGGTTTCGCGCCGGGCGGGCTTGCCGCATGTGGGACAGTCGACATGCTTCCAGGTCGGATGCCGGTCCAGCGGGTTGCCGGGAATGTCGAAGCTGACGTCTTCGGGCAGGACCACGGGCAACTGGTCCTTGGGCACGCCCACGGGGCCGCAATCCTCGCAATGGATGACCGGGATCGGCGTGCCCCAATAGCGCTGGCGCGATACGCCCCAGTCGCGCAGGCGGAACACGGTGGTGCCGGTGCCCCAACCCTCGCTCTCGGCGCGGCGGATGACCTCCGCCTTGGCCTCTTCCACGCCGAGGCCGTTCAGGAAATCGGAATTTACGAGGCGGCCGGGGCCGACATAGGCCTCGTCGCCGATGCCCTTGGCTTCGTCGCCTTCGGCGGCGACGACGCGCTCGACCGGCAGCATATATTTGCGGGCGAAGTCGAGGTCGCGCTGGTCGTGGCCGGGAACCGCCATGACGGCGCCGGTGCCATAGTCCATCAGCACGAAATTCGCGACGAACAGCGGCAGCTTCCGCCCGGTGAAGGGGTGGATCACCGACAGGCCGGTGTCATGGCCCTTCTTCTCCTGCGTCTCGATCTCCGCCGCGGCGGTGCCGGTCTGGCGGCATTCTTCCGCGAAGGCGGCGAGCGCGGCGTCCTTTTCCGCCAGCGCCAGCGCAATCGGATGGTCGGCGGCGATGGCCGCGAAGCTGGCGCCGAAGATGGTGTCGGGGCGGGTGGAGAAGACCTCCAGTTCGCCGATCTCACCCACCGGCGCGTCCAGCCTGAAGCGGAATTGCAGGCCGACCGACTTGCCGATCCAGTTTTCCTGCATCAGCTTGACCTTGTCGGGCCATTGGTCGAGCGTTTTCAGGCCCGCCAGCAGATCGTCGGCGAACTGGGTGATCTTCAGGAACCATTGGGACAGCTTGCGCTTTTCGACCGGCGCGCCGGAGCGCCAGCCCTTGCCGTCGATCACCTGCTCATTGGCCAGCACGGTCATGTCGACCGGGTCCCAGTTGACCGCCGATTCCTTGCGATAGACCAGGCCCGCTTCCAGCATGTCCAGGAACAGCGCCTGTTCATGGCCGTAATAGTCGGGATGGCAGGTCGCCAGCTCCCGGCTCCAGTCCAGCGCGAAGCCCAATTTCTTGAGCTGCGCCTTCATATTGGCGATATTTTCGTAGGTCCATTTGCCGGGATGGACATTCTTTTCCATCGCGGCGTTTTCGGCGGGCATGCCGAAGGCGTCCCAGCCCATCGGGTGCAGCACTTCATGGCCGGTCATGCGGCGGAAACGCGCCAACACGTCGCCCATCGAATAGTTGCGCACATGGCCGATATGGATGCGCCCGGACGGATAGGGAAACATCTCCAGCACATAGCTGCGCGGCTTTTCGCTGCTGTCCGACGCCTTGAACGTCTGCTTCGCGTCCCAGGCGGCCTGCCAGCGGGCATCGGCCTCAAGCGGGTTGAAGCGCCTTTGCATGGAATTCGGTCCTCAAAATGCATTCGGGCTGAGCTTTGTCCAAGCCCAGCCCCGTGGTTCAAAACAGGTGACGGAAAGGGCCTTTAGCCAGCAATCGCCATGCGGCGCAGGTCGCGGGCCTTGGTCAGGATGATCTCCTCCAGCTTCTGCACCGTCGCGGCCTGCACCGGCACGTCGACCCACTGGCCGCCCTGGCTGACCTGGCGGCTGGCCGCGACGCGCAGCGCGTCGGCGCGCAGATCCTGGTCGAGGATCGATACGGTCAGCTTCATCCGCTCATTGGGGCTGTTCGGATTGGCGTACCAGTCGGTGACGATCACGCCGCCGTTCGAATCCGTCTGCACCATCGGCATGAAGGACAGCGTGTCCAGGCTGGCGCGCCACAGATAGGCGTTGACGCCGATGGTCGTCACCTTCGATGCGGCGAGGTCCGCCTTCGGGCGGTCCTTGGCGCCGCCCCCGCAGGCGGCGAGCGGCAGGAGTGCAGCCAGCAGCAGACCGGCGGAAAGGCGCGAAGAAAGGCGGCGGACCATCATTATTGTCCCATCAAACAAGTAAACGCCCCGCTTCTATAGAGGACCGGCGGCAATGGGCAAGGGGGACTCCGGAACGGCGCGACGACGACCTGTCATGCAACCGGGGCGAGTCCTGTGTGTTCCGTGCAACAGCTTCGACAAAAAACGGCGGCGCTCTACCAATTCCAAAGCCTTGCGTATATGAAGGACCATAGAAAATAGTCGGCGGGGTAGAGATTCGGATCATGCGCCTGAAAAGGGGACATATAGCGTTGGCAGGCTCGGCGGTCGCCGTGGCCGGCTTCATGCTGTCTCCTGCCATCGGCGCGGCCGCCGACCTGGTCCGCATGCGCGCCGAAACCCCGGTTTCGCTGGGCGCGCTTGGCAGCATATCCTCCTTCACGCCGACGACCAAGGATCCGCGCCTGGCGGCCGCCTATGCGAAGATCGCCGCATCCGCGAGTCGCCAGAATTTCCGCTTCACCCCCACCAGCGGGTCGCTGAGCGGCCAGCGTTCGGTCACGGTCATGGTGCGCGCCGCCGACCTGAACGATCGCGTGGCGGTCAGCCGGACGCTGGACCCGGTGAATATCGCGCCGGTCGCCTTCAGCCTGAACAGCGCGCACAACTGGCGCAAGTTCGCCCTGCCCGAAGCGGTGGGCCGCAAGGAACTGGACCCGGTCGCGGTGGAGCCGATGGCCGGCGCCAGGAATTTCTCGCTGGACCAGGGCCGCAAGGACCGTTTCAGCACCAAGGTGCTGATCGAAAGCCGCCGCGAACCGGCCGCGACGATCCGCAACCCCAGCGCGGACAAGGATTATTCGCTGGATCTGGCGAGTTCCTATTCGCTGACGCGCAATCTGAACGTCACGGCGGGCGTGCGCTATAACAACAGCTTCGCCGGACGACTGACGCCGATGACCGACGACCGGCAGGATGCGCAGGCCGTCTATCTGGGCACGATCTTCAAATTCTAAAACGGACTTAGGGCCGATCGACATTCAGCCGCGGCGGCCTGCAAATGGTTGAAGCGAGCCACGCGCCTTGTTCGAGGGTCACGGCTCGCCCAGATCGTCCCTCAGGCCGCCACAGCCGTTCAGAGTCCCTTCGCCAAAGGCCACCGCCACGCGATCCGACCATAGCGCATCGCTCATGCCGTCGCTGCATGGTCCCTCGGTTACGGTCATGGAAAAACCCTCGCCCAGGAAACGAAGCGCCCGCTTGTCGTCGTTGCGGGTTATGGCGTAGCGGACGGGCGCCTTGTCCGGACGTTCCAGCACGGCGGTCGATCCCTTCACCGTCACGGCCCAGAAGGGCTCGGTCCCGATCGCCCGATAGTCGTCGTCCGCATAATGCTTGACGGGCGGAGCGCCGACGGGCGAGCGTTCCCCCGTTTCACGCGGAACCGTTTTTGCCCTATTTTCAGCGTCTTGGCGCAGTGTCGGGGCCGGCATGGCTATCGGCGTGGAGGCGTGAGGCTGCGCGATATTGGCTGCGGGCGTCTCATCGCCGCCGCACCCCGCCAGCGCATATAGCAAGGCCAGCGGCAAGCCCCGTCTCACGCCCTGCCGACCTCATCCCGCCGGCAGCAATCCACCGCATGATCGTTCACCATCCCGACGGCCTGCATCCATGCATAGACGATGGTGGGCCCCACGAATTTGAAGCCGCGCTTCTTGAGGTCCTTGGAAATCGCTTCCGAAAGGTCGGTCCTGGCGGGGAAGGTCAGGCCGTCGTTCCGGATCGGCTCGCCCCCGACGAAATCCCAGGCATAGGCGGAAAAATCCTCGCCCCGTTCCCGCATGTCGCGGAAAATCCGCGCGCCTCCGATCGTCGCTTCGATCTTCGCCCGCGCCCGGATGATGCCGGGGTCGCCCATCAAACGTTCGACATCGGCCCCGTCGAAGCGCGCGACCCTGTCCGGATCGAACCCCGCAAAGGCGGCGCGAAACGTCTCCCGCTTGCGCAATATGGTGATCCAGCTCAGCCCCGCCTGAAAGCCCTCCAGCATCAGCGTTTCCCAGAGCATCCGCGAATCCCGCTCCGGCACGCCCCATTCGCTGTCATGATAGGCGCAATAAAGCGGGTCCGATCCAGCCCAGGCGCAACGGACCCGCTCCATCGGATCAGACGTCCAGATTGGCGACGTTCAGCGCATTGTCCTGGATGAACTCGCGCCGCGGTTCGACCACATCGCCCATCAGCCGGGTGAAGATTTCGTCGGCGACGTCCGCCTGCTCGACCTCCACCCGCAGCATGGAGCGGTTATCGGGGTCCAGCGTGGTTTCCCAAAGCTGTTCCGCGTTCATCTCGCCAAGGCCCTTATATCGTTGGATCGCCAGCCCCTTGCGCCCGGCCGCCAGGATCGCCTCCAGCAATTCGCTGGGCCGCGTGACCGTGGCCGACCCCTTGGTCGCGACCGGCAGTTCATCCTCCCCGGCCTCCTCGGCGGCGGCCGCCGCCTTGGCCGTCACCAGGCGGCTGGAGGTGCGATAGCTGTCCGCCTCCTCGGTTGCGATGGCGTGCAGCTTGCGCGCTTCGGCCGACCCGATGAAGCCCGCCTCGATCATGTGATGGTCGGTGACGCCGCGCCAAAGCCGCTCGAAATGGAAGCCGCCCTCCTCCGCGATCCGGCCGCTCCACCTGCCCTCATCGTCCTGCGCGTCCATCCAGCGGACGGTGTTCGCCAACCGTTCGGCCTGCGCGTCATGGCTGAGTTCCGGATCGAGCGCGCCGTTGATCGCCAGCGCCTCGATGATCGCGGGATTGTAGCGGCGCGGCACATAGCGCATCACCGCCCGGATTCGCCGCCCATGTTCGATCAGGCTGCGCAGGTCTTCGCCCGACCGCATGCCGCCGGTCGTTTCCAGCGCCATGGATTCGACGCCATTGTCGACCAGGTAATTTTCCAGTGCCGCCTCATTCTTCAGATAGACCTCCGACCGGCCCCGCGTCGCCTTGTAGAGCGGCGGCTGCGCGATGTAGAGATGCCCCGCCTCGATGATCTGCGGCATCTGGCGGTAGAAGAAGGTCAGCAGCAGCGTGCGGATATGCGCGCCGTCGACGTCGGCATCGGTCATGATGACGATCTTGTGGTAGCGCAGCTTTTCCAGGTTGAAATCGTCGCGGATGCCGGTGCCCATCGCCTGAATGAGCGTGCCGACCTCCTTGGACGAGAGCATCCGGTCGAACCGGGCGCGCTCGACGTTCAGGATCTTGCCCTTCAGCGGCAAAATCGCCTGATTGTGCCGGTTGCGCCCCTGCTTGGCCGAGCCGCCCGCCGAATCGCCCTCGACCAGGAAGAGTTCGGACTTGGCGGGGTCGCGTTCCTGGCAGTCGGCCAGCTTGCCGGGCAGGGAGGCGATGTCCATCACCCCCTTGCGCCGGGTCAGTTCCCGCGCCTTCTTCGCCGCCTCGCGCGCGGCGGCGGCGTCGATCACCTTCTGCACGATCATGCGGCCATGCTGGGGGTTTTCCTCCAGCCATTCCGCCATCTTGTCGGCCATCAGGCTTTCCAGCGGCTGGCGCACTTCGGACGAGACCAGCTTGTCCTTGGTCTGGGAGGAGAATTTGGGATCGGGCAGCTTCACCGACACGATGGCGGTCAGCCCTTCGCGCATATCCTCGCCGGTCAGCGAGACCTTCTCCTTCTTCAGCAGGCCCGACTTGTCCGCATAATTGTTGAGCGTCCGCGTCAGCGCGGCGCGGAAGGCGGCCAGGTGGGTGCCCCCGTCCCGCTGCGGAATGTTGTTCGTGAAACAGAGGACATTTTCATAATAGCTGTCGTTCCATTCCAGCGCGACGTCGATGGTGACATCGTCGCGGCTGCCCGAAATGGCGATGGGATCGGGCATCAGCGGCTGCTTGTTGCGGTCCAGCCACTTCACGAAGGCCGCGATCCCGCCCTCGTAGAACAACTCGATCTCCTTCTTCTCCTCATGCCGCGCATCGACCAGGAACAGCCGCACGCCGGAGTTCAGGAAGGCCAGTTCGCGATAGCGATGCTCCAGCTTCTCGAAATCGAACTCGGTATGGTTCTTGAAGGTGCCGCCGTCGCCGGGCACTTTCTCGGTCGAGGGGAGGAACGTGACCTTCGTCCCCTTCTTTCCCTCCGGCGCGTCGCCGATGACCTTGAGCGGCGCGACCGCGTCGCCATAGGCAAAGCGCATATAATGCTCCTTGCCGTCCCGCCAGATGTTGAGGTCCAGATATTCGCTGAGCGCGTTCACCACGGAAACGCCGACGCCATGCAGGCCGCCCGACACCTTGTAGGCATTGTCGTCCGACGTGTTCTCGAACTTGCCCCCGGCGTGGAGCTGGGTCATGATGACCTCCGCCGCCGACACGCCCTCTTCCTTGTGGATGTCGGTGGGGATGCCGCGGCCATTATCCTCGACGCTGACCGATCCGTCGGGGTTGAGCGTGATCAGGATGCGGTCGCAATGGCCGGCCAGCGCCTCGTCTATGGCATTGTCGCTGACCTCGAACACCATATGGTGCAGGCCGGAGCCGTCGTCGGTGTCGCCGATATACATGCCGGGCCGCTTGCGCACGGCATCCAGCCCTTTCAAGACCTTGATACTGTCGGCGCCATAGGCATTGCTGTTGGGGTTGTTCTGACTTTCCTCGCTCATATCCGAGCATATAGGGAAAAGGGCCGGCAAACTAAAGCGAAACATGGCGGCTATCGCCCGTGGAGAGCAGGGTCTATCAGGCGGCTATGCGCATTGTCCTTGCCCTGGCCCTGATGCTCGCCGCCTGCTCGAAAAGCAGCGACGTGCTGGAGGAATTGCCCAACAGTTCCCTGGCCGGCGCGGCGCGGGAGGATGTGCCGGAAACCCGCCTGGAATCGCGCCTCGTCCGACCCGTGACCATCGGGGAGGACGGTCCGCGTCTGGACGCCTGCGGCGCCATGGGGCAGGCGGCGCGCGTGGGCGCCGGAGGAGCGCCGGTACGGGCCGCGCCCTTTTCGGACGCCCGGGAAATCGCCCGCATGGCGGAGGGCGCCCGCGCCTGGGTCTGCACCCGCAGCCTCGACCAGAAATGGCTGGGGGTCGTGCTGGTCCCTGAGCCTCCTGCCGACAATGCGACGGCTCCGGTGGATTGCGGCGTTTCCGAACCGGCGGACCGCAAGCAGCCCTATGACGGCCCCTGCCTCAGCGGCTGGGTATCCAGCGCTGCGATCAGGCTGATCGCAGGTTAGGATATCCTAAATATTGGCGATCATGCACTTTACAAACCTATTGCTGCTTTCGCCAACGCCGGATGAAAAGCGCCCACGTCAACACTGCGTAGACGATCACCTCACCGATGATCAGATAGGCTGGTAGTGCGTGCTGGATGGCGCGGCACCGCTCCCAATTGGGATCGCCATCGACGCAATCGCCCATCAGGGCGAAGCCAAAGAAGAACATGCCAAGCACGAGATGGGCAAACGTCCATAGCGCTAGCGCCATGATCCGGCCCGCTCTCACTCCGGCTTCTCCGTCGACTTATGTTTTGCAATCACAGCCGCATAAAGGAACGCGCAAGCTGCTGCGGCCAAAAGCGCCGCCTCGATCCAGAACAGAACAGGATGCTCTGAACGCTTTACGCCATCGCCGTGAAAATAGATTACGCCGTCGCTTATATTCCAGGCGAGGAAGCCTAATGTGGCCAAAGCGAAAAAACCTGCCAGATACCGCCTCATCATTTATCCTGTTCCGTAAAGTGCATAACCGCCAAAATATTCCCCTCCCGCCTGCGGGAGGGGAGGAAATTAAAGCCCGCCCAGATAATCGAGCTTGCCCAGCGGCACGCCCGCCTGCCGCAGCAGCGCATAGGCCATCGTCACATGGAAGTGGAAATTGGGCATGGAGAAGCCCAGCACATGGCTGCGCCCGGTGAAGGAGAAGTCGCCGCGCGGCGTCTTGAGCACCACTTGCGCGTCCTCCCGCCCGTCGATCCGATCGCGCGGGACGGATTCCAGGAAGGCGACGGTCTTGCCGATCCGTTCCTGGAGGTCGGCAAAGCTCTGCTCCGTATCGGGCATCGGCACAGGATCGAGCCCGCCGATGCGGATCACCGCCCCCTTGGCGCTGTCGCTGGCATATTGCACCTGCGCGGCGAGCGGGGCCATGTCCTGCGTGAGCCGCGCCTGCGTCAGCGTGAGCGGGTCGATCCCCTTTTCTTCCGCATAGGCCGCGCCCTTCTCCAGGATGGCGGAAAGATTGCGCAGGCCCCGGATGAAGACGGGAACGGTCAGGTCGTACAGGTCGGTCGCCACCAGGCTCTCCTCATGATCGTGAGCGCCCTCCATATGGCATTCGCCGCCCCAGTCGATAGCCGCGAGCGATAAAAGGGACCGGCCGGCGGGGCTCCATGCCGGCCGGTCAGGGGGCAACCGGATCAGGCAGGCGCGGGACGTTCGCGCGCGGCTATGGCGAAGAAGGGCAAGGCATGGTGCACGATCCAGCCGATCGTCGCCGCATAGAGCAAAGTGCCGAGGCCGACCGTGCCGCCCAGCAGCCAGCCGGCCGCCAGCACGCCGATCTCGATGCCGGTGCGCACCCATTTGACCGGCAATCCGGTGCGGCGGCAGAAACCCGTCATCAGCCCGTCGCGCGGCCCCGGCCCCAGCCCCGCGCCGATATAGGCGCCGCCCGCTATGCCGTTGAGGAGGATTCCCGCCGCCAGCCAGGCGAAACGCATGGCATGGCCCTCCGGCGTCGGCAGAATCAGGAGGCTGATGTCCACCGCCGTCCCGATCACCGCTATGTTGCAGACGGTGCCGAGGCCGGGCCGCTGGCGCAGCGGCCACCAGAGCAGCAGGACGATCGCCCCGACCAGATTGACCGTCATGCCGAAACTCAGGCCCAGTCGCGGCGCCAGCCCCTGATGCAGCACGTCCCAGGGGTCCAGCCCCAGATCGGCGCGCAGCATCAGGGCCATGGAGAAGCCATAGAGGCCAAGTCCCCAGAAAAGCTGGAAAAGGCGGCGATGCATCAACATGGCGGCTGAAATCACCCGAAATGGCCTTTTACAAAACGGCCACTATCGGATAAGTGGCCCCCTCATTCTTCGGATTGGAATTTATCGCCATGTCCACTTCCCTCCTGCGGCCCCCTTCCCTGCTTCGCCTGCTGGGCGCCTGGCGCGCCGAGGACAGCGCCGAACCCGCCTATCGCCAACTGGCGCAGGCGTTGCGGATGCTGGTGCTGGACGGGCGCGTGGGATTGAACGTCCGCCTGCCGGGGGAAAGGGAACTGGCGGCCGCGCTGGGCCTCAGCCGCACGACCATCGCCGCCGCCTTCGACCGGCTGCGCGACGAAGGCTTCCTCGAAAGCCGGCAAGGGTCGGGCAGCGTCACCCGCCTGCCGCCCGGCCGGATGGACCAGGCCCTGCCGGAAATCGACACGATCGGCGGCGGCAACATCCTGAACTGGACCCACGCCGCCTTGCCCGCCGCGCCGGGCGTGGGCCGCGCCTATCAGGCGGCGGTGGAGGCGCTGCCCGCCTTTCTGGGCGAGCTGGGTTACGATCCGCTGGGCCTGCCGCCGCTGCGCCGGGCGATCGCGGCCTATTATGAACGGCGGGGATGCCCCACCAGTCCCGACCAGATCATCGTCACCAACGGCGCCCAGCAGGGATTTTCGCTGCTGCTGCACTGGCTGGCGGGGCCGGGCGACCGGGCGGTGATCGACCATCCCACCTATCATAATGCGATCCAGGCCCTGCAGCGCGCCCATGTCGTGCCGGTGCCTGTCGGCCTGCCCGCGCAGGGGTGGGACATCGACGCGATGGAGGCGGCCTTCCGCCAGACCAGCCCGCGTTTCGCCTATATCATCGCGGATTTCCACAATCCCACCGGACGCAGCATGGACCCGGGCACCCGCCGCGCGCTGGTGGCGGCGGCGACGCGCAGCCATATGCCGCTGATCATCGACGAGACCATGGCCGCGATGGGCCTGGACAACATGCCGCCGCCGCCGGTCGCCGTGCACGATCCTTCCGGGCGGCAGGTCATCACCCTGGGTTCGGCCAGCAAGATCTTCTGGGGCGGGCTGCGCGTCGGCTGGATTCGCGCCGACCCGCAGACCGTCGCCGCGCTGGGCCGCCTGCGCACGACGATGGACATGGCCAGCCCGGTGGTGGAGCAGCTTGCCGTCGCCCATCTGATCGACGGCGATGAAGGGCTTGGCCCGCGCGCGGCGATGCTGCGGGGGCGCCGGGACCATCTGCTGGCGCTGATCGAACGGCACCTGCCGCACTGGCGCGCCGAATCCCCGGCGGGGGGCCTGTCGCTATGGGCGGAGCTGCCGCGCGGCGAGGCGACGGCGCTGGCCGCCATCGCGGAGAGCCACGGCGTGCGCGTGGCCCCGGGGCCGCGCTTTGGCGTGAGCGGCGCGTTCGAGCGCTTCCTGCGCCTGCCCTTCACCCTGTCGGAGGAGCAGTTGACGGCGGGCGTGGAACGGCTGGCCGAAGCCGACGCGCGGCTGCACGCCCGCCTGCCCCGCGCCCGCGATTCGGTTGCCGCCGCGCTGGAGGCGGACCGGCTGATCTGAGTCGCGCCGGATATTGGCCAATCCAAGACATTCCCCTCCCGTAAACGGGAGGGGTTAGGGGTGGGCGCGACCCCGGACTTGATCCGGGGGAGCTTCCGGCTTAGCCGATGGAAATAGCCGCTTATGTCGCGCCAGCCCACCCCCTGACCCCCTCCCGCCTGCGGGAGGGGGAATGACGGCTAACCACCCGCATCAGCCGGTCGGGCGACCCCTGACCATGTCCGCGCCGTGAGGTCCGGGCGGCGGGACTTATGAGCCACCCGCCTGTTCGCGGGAGCATGCCGCTTACCCGTGCGAAGGCGTCCGCGTCGGCCCGACGGTCTTTGCATGGCTGTCCGGCATCGTCGCCGTCGGACAGCGCCGTTCCCGGCGGGGCCTGTCACCCGACGAAGCGGTGCAGCGCGGTCCCATGCTCGCGCAGCCAGGCTCGCGCCGGGCGGGGATCGTCCCCCAATATCCGCTTGTGCGCCGCGTGGAAGGCCGGGCTATGGTCCATGTGCAGCAGATGCGCCAGTTCATGCGCCACGGTCGCCCGCCGCACCTCCGGCGGGCAGAGGATCAGCCGCCAGCTATAGCGGATCGCCCCGCTGGAGGCGCAACTCGCCCAACGGCTGCGCGGATCGCCGATGCCGACCGACGCCACGATCAGCCCATTGTCCCGCGCCATTTCATGGCTTTCGGTCTCCAGCACCGCCCTGGCCCGCATCTTCAGCCAGCGCAGCACGCGGGGGCCGACCGATTCCGCCGCGCCGCCCAGCAGCAGCCGGTCGCCCTCCAGCCGGATCGTGCGCGACGCGCCCTCCACCCAGCGGATGCGCACATCCCGCCCCTCCAGCGGAAAGACGGCGCCGTCGCCCAGCGTCACCTGCGCCGGGCGGCGCGCCATCTGCGAACGGACCCAGCCTTCATGCTCCTGCGCCCAGCCGAGGGCGCGCTTCAGATTGGCGCGGGTTGGCAGGGATAGCCTGAGTTCGCCGCGCGCATGATCGAGCGACAGCCGATAGGCCCTGGCCCGCGCCGACCGGCGAACCCGCACCGGAACGGCGACGCCGTCGACGACAAGGACAGCGTCAGAGCTCTCTGTCGACAAGGTGATTTTCCCAATCTCCCGCGTCCGCCTCCGCAACGGTCCAGCCGCGCACGGACTCCTGCGCCCGGTGCACCGCTTCCCGGTCGCCGCAGACCAGATAATGCCATTGCGGCAGCGGCTTGCCCTCGCCGCGCAGCCTGTAGGCGCAGGTGCGGGGCAGCCAGCCTATCGTCTTCACCTTCGCGGGGGTCAGGCGCACGCAATCCGGCACGAAGCGGCGGCGGTCCTTGTAGTTGGTGCATTGGCCGCTGTGCCGGTCAAGCAGGCGGCAGGCGACATTGGTGGGATAGATGCGGCCGGTATCCTCATCCTCCGCCTTGTGGAGGCAGCATTTGCCGCAGCCGTCGCACAGCGCTTCCCACTCGGCGCGGTCCAGTTTGTCGAGGGGCTTTTCCCAGAAGTCCAACCGTCACTTCACCCATTTTTCGAGGAAGGCCGTCACCTTCGCGGGATCGCCTTCATCCGCGTCCGGGGTTCCCGGATCGTCCACCGGCACCAGCGCGACCGGCTCCCCATCGCCGCCGAAAAGATAGGGGGTGCGGCTGTGGCTGACCAGATAGCCGCTCGCGCCCTTCGCCTCTTCCTTGTTGTAGAGGACCACGAAATCCTTTGCCACCTTGGCGATTTCGTCGGGCGTGCCGGTCAGGCCGATCAGGCGCGGGTGGAAGGCCGCGACATAGGTCTTGAGGACGGCGGGCGTGTCGCGATCCGGATCGACGCTGATGAAGATCGGCTGGACCCTGGCCGCCAGGGCGGGTTTCGCCTTCTCGAATTTCGCGAAGCCCTGCAGGATGCGTTGCAGGTCGACCGGGCAGACGTCGGGGCAATAGGTATAGCCGAAATAGACCAGCCGGTACCTGCCCTTGAAATCGTCCCAGCGCACTTTCTTGCCGTCCTGGTCGGTCAGCGTGAAGGGCGCGCCGATGCTGGCCCCGTGCAGGTCGCCCTGGGCGCTGTCGTCGCCGCTTGATGCATTGCCTCCCGCCCCCATATTACAGGCTGCCAGCAGGGCGGCGAACGGCAGGGTGAGCGAAATCAGCGCTTTGTTCATGGCGCCGCCAGCCATGCCCTGCTATGGCCCGATTTGCAAATCCCAACGGGGCTATGGATAGAATGACAGGACGTTTTCCGGCTTGGATGGGCGTTGGCCGCGCCGCCGCTCTGACCCTGGCGCTGCTGTCGCCGGTCGCGGCGCCGATGGTTGCGCGGGCACAGTTTTCCGACAATTACAACTTCCTGAAGGCGGTCAAGGATGCCGACGGGCAGAAGGTGACCGACCTGATCCAGAAGCCCGGCTCCACGGTCATCAACAGCCGCGACGTGACCACGGGCGACACCGCGCTGCATCTGGTCATCGCCCGGCGCGACAATACATGGCTGACCTTCCTGCTTGCCAAGGGCGCGAACCCGAACCTGACCGACAATAACGGCAACACGCCGTTGATGGATGCGGTGCAGGCCCGGTTCGAGGAGGGGGCGCGCAGCCTGCTCACCTATAATGCGCAAGTGGACAAGGCCAATGGCAGCGGCGAAACGCCGCTGATCCGGGCGGTGCAGCTTCGCGATGTCGGGCTGGTCCGGCTGCTGGTGGCGCAGGGGGCCAATCCCGACAGGCGCGACACCATCGCGGGCATGTCGGCGCGGGACTATGCGCAGCGGGACAACCGCACGCCGGGGCTGGTCGAAGCGCTGAGCGCGGCCAAGACGACGACGGCGCCCAAGGGGCCGGTGCAGGGGCCGGTGTTCTGATATTCGGCATTTTTAGGGCGATTTCCAAGCGATCGGAATCGATCGCTGATTAAGAAATCGCGGAAAACAAGGAATCCACAGCGGCGATCTGATTCAATCAGATCGAAACACGCTATAGGGTGTGTGGGGATTCAGTTCAGGGCGCGGCGAAAATAGTGGATTTCGAGAAC
>NZ_ATDO01000119.1:0-10000 GCF_000445085.1 Sphingobium sp. HDIP04
GGAAGCGGAGAAAGCCGCTATTTGCAGCCCGCCATGGGCTGAATCCCCACACACCCTAGAGCATCGTGCGGAAAAGCCTGCCCTGGGCCATCCGCATATAGGAAGAAGGGGCCGCGCAGATCGTCTGCGCGGCCCCTTCTTCATTCAGCATCGCGCAGCGCTTCAGGCGGCCTGCTTCCCAGCCTTGTAGCGTTCGATCGCTTCCAGGGTGATGCGCTTGGCGTCTTCCGCACCGCCCCAGGTGCCGATCCGCACCCACTTCTGCTTTTCCAGATCCTTGTAGTGGGTAAAGAAATGCTCGATCTGCTCCATCACGATGCCGGGCAGGTCGTCCTTTTCATCGACGTCGCTATAATAGGGAAAGGTCTTGTTGTCGGGAACGCAGACCAGCTTCTCGTCGCCGCCGGCCTCGTCTTCCAGGTTCAGCACCGCGATGGGACGGGCGCGCACCACCGAACCGGGCACGAAAGGCGAGCGGGCGATGACCAGCGCGTCCAGCGGATCGCCATCGGGCGACAGCGTATGCGGCACGAAGCCGTAATTGGCCGGATAGCGCATCGGCGTATGCAGGATGCGGTCCACGAACAGCGCGCCCGAAGCCTTGTCGAATTCATATTTGACAGGCTCGCCGCCCACCGGAACCTCGATGATGACATTCAGGCTGTTGGGCGGATCGTCGCCGACCGGGATCAGTTCGATATTCATGGACTATAAGCCTCTGTAAACGCGGTGGTCGTTGCGGGCGATTATGTTTTCGGTTTCAGCAGCCGGTCCAGGCTGCCTTCACCCTCTCCCATTTTTTCGAGGCGCGGATAGCGCAGGCCGCCGGAATAAGCGAGGCTCAAAGTGCGATAATATTTGTCCTGCTTAAGTATGATCTGGAGCGGCTTTCCGGACTTGATCGCCGCCTTGAACACGTCGCCCGAATATTCGTCGCCATTGATCGCGACGATCTTGGAACCAATCGCCAGCCCCGCCTTGAAGGCCGGGCTGTCCCAGACGACATTGCTGATCTCGCCGTCATTCTTGACGATCAGGCCGATGCCGAAGCTCTGGTCGGTGAACTTGCCAGACCCCTCGGCCGCCTTGGTGATGGCGCCCGGCGTATCGCCATAGACCAGCCTGTAGCCGCCCAGCGTGAAGCCGCCCTTAGGCGTCTCCTTCGTCGTGCCGTCGACATATTTCTGGAAGAATCCCGCCCAGTCATAGGGCGCGACCTGGTTCAGCGTCCTGATCACGTCGCCGCGATTATAGACGACCTGTCCCCAGTCGCCCGGATTGATGCCGAAGAACGCCCTGGCGAAATCGTCGAGGCCCTTGGCGCCGCTTGTCTGCTGGCGGATGATGGCGTCCGCCTCCAGCCAGATCATCAGCCCTTCATTATAATAATCCTCCGACCGCTGCCAGCTCGACCAGCCCTTGGGCCGCCGGGCGGAGATGATGGGATCATGGGTGGTGTCCTCCATCGGCCGCCATTCGCGTCCCCGCGCAGTGTCCAGCTTGGCCGCGATATGGGCATAGGCGTCCAGCGTCTCCTGCTTGGAGAACAGCCCGGACCGCGCGCCCAGGACATAGCCCCAGAATTGCGTCTGCCCTTCATAGACCCACAGCAGATTATCCTGCATCGGCACGTTGAAATCGGGCGTCCACAGCAGGTCAGGACGGCGGAACTTGCCGTCCCAGCTATGGGTGAATTCATGCGGCAGCAGGTTGCGGTCCAGCAGCGCGGCGCCATCGCCCCATTTCTTGAAATAGCCCGGCTCGACCTGATTTTCCGAAGAACGATGATGCTCCAGCCCGATGCCGCCCATCTCGTCGGTGATGGCGAACAGGAAGTCATAATGGTCGAAATGATAGGTGCCGAACAGCGCGCCCGCCTCATCGACCAGCTTCTTGTGCTTCGCGATCTGGTCCGGCTTGGCGTTCAGTTCGTCGGCATCGTCGGCGACGATGTTCAGCGTCACATCATGCCCCAGATCGACCGGCTTGAAATACAGTCCCGCGAAGACCGGCGAATCCTGCAACGCCTCATAATCGATCGTCTCATAGGCGACGGTAGGGCCCGTCTTCTTGCCGCGCAGCGCCGTCGCCGCCTGCCAGCCGTCGGGATAGGTCACGGTCGCCTGGATCGGGATCGCCCTCGTATAATAGCCCGCCGGATAGAGCGACACCGACTCCCACTGGATGTTCAGCATCTTGGGCGTGACGACGACGCGGCCCTGATTGGGCTGGGTGGCGGACAGGAACTGGAAGGACGCGACGACCTGCTTCACCCCCTGCGGCACGTCGATCACGAAGCCGAAGACGTTCAGCGGATCGCGCTTCCAGGCCAGCGGCTTGCCGTCGGCGGTGAAGGTCAGGCCGGTCAGCTTCTCGATCTGCCCCCGCGGTGCGTGATTGCCCGGCAGCCATTCCGGCATCAGCAGCGTCATCGGCCCGGCAGCGGCGACCGGAATGGTCTCCTTCACGCGGAAGATGCGCTGCACCGTGTCGGTGGCGTCGACCTCCAGCCTGATGGTGCCGCCGGGATAGGGGACATCCTTGGGGGTGGGCGCGGCATTGTCGACCGGCAGCGCGACGGGCCTGGACCGGATCGCGTCCTGCGCGATCAGCGGTCCCGAAATGGCCGTGGAAAGGAAAAGGGCGGCAGCAAGGCTGCGGATCATGAACATCTCCGAAAACGGGTGTGGCCGAACGACCGTATAACAACAGCATGGCGAGCCATTCCGCTCTCGTCCACCCCCAACTCTTCTTGGGATATTTTACGATAAAAAAGCGCGTTTCCTTGGCGCGTCTTTATCGTTAAAGGCGCTGCCCCATGGCGAAGATCGAAACCCCGCGCCCGGTGCGCGGCACGCAGGACATGCTGGGCGGCACGAACGAAGCGTTCCAGGAACGCTTCGCCCATGTCGTCGCGACCTTCGACCGGGTGCGCAGGCTCTACGGTTTCCAGCGGGTGGAGGTGCCCGTCTTCGAATCGACGGCGGTGTTCGCGCGGTCGCTGGGCGAAAGCACCGACGTCGTTTCCAAGGAAATGTACACCTTCGATGATCGCGGCGGCGACAGCATCACCCTGCGCCCGGAATTCACCGCAGGCATTTCCCGCGCCTACATCACCGAAGGCTGGCAGCAATATGCGCCGCTCAAGGTGGCGACCCACGGCCCGCTCTTCCGCTACGAGCGCCCGCAAAAGGGCCGCTTCCGCCAGTTCCACCAACTCGACGCCGAAATCATCGGCGCGGGCGAGCCGGGCGCGGACGTGGAACTGCTGGTGCTGGCCGACCAGTTGCTGCGCGAACTGGGCATATCGGAAGGCGTGACGCTCAACCTGAACACGCTGGGCGACGGGCCGAGCCGCGAAGCCTGGCGCGCCGCGCTGGTGGCGCATTTCGAGGCGCATCGCGACCAGCTTTCCGAAGAGAGTATCGACCGCCTGCACCGCAATCCGCTGCGCATCCTCGACAGCAAAGACCCGCGCGACCGTCCCGTGGCGGACAGCGCGCCGGACATCGACGCCTATCTCACCGACGAAGCGCGCAGCTTCTTCGAAAAGGTGACGGCAGGCCTCGACGCGGCGGGCGTGGCGTGGGAACGCAACGCCCGTCTGGTGCGCGGCCTGGATTATTATCGCCACACCGCGTTCGAATTCATCACCGACCGGCTCGGCGCGCAGGGCACGGTGCTGGGCGGCGGGCGCTATGACGGGCTGATCGAGAATCTCGGCGGCCCCTCCACCCCGGCGGTCGGCTGGGCGGCGGGGATCGAGCGGCTGGCGATGCTGGTGGATATGCCGGAACTTGAAAAGCCGACCGTGGCCATTGTTCCGGAGCGGCCAGAGCTGGAAGATGAGGCTGTCAGAATTGCCTCTCACCTGAGGCGCGCAGGTAAAATCGTCAGTATTGCATTTCGGGGAAATGCCAAACGGCGGATCGAACTAGCGAAAAAGGTTGAATCGGAAGCAATCCTTTTCGTTCGGGATGGTAATCGAAATCGGAACAGCCTCAATCTCACGCATATTTCGAGGGATTCGACAAAAGCCACTGAGTTACTGCTGAGCATTTTAGGCGCTTTGCCGCCAGAATACTCTGCAATATCTGGCCATGATGACCCAGACGCCGAAAATTCGTTGAGCCGCCATACCTAATGCACATCTCCGCCGAACGCATCGCGCAGATCGAAGCGCGCCGGGACGAGGTGCAGGCGTCGATGACGCGTGCCGACCTCGCGCCGGAGGAGTTCGTGCGGCTGTCCAAGGAATATGCGGAGATCGAGCCGGTGGCCAAGGCCGCCCATGAGGTCCGCCGCCTCCGCCAGGAACTGAGCGCGCTGGAATATATGGCGGGCGGCGAGGATGCGGATGCCGATCCGCTGATGCGCGAAATGGCGCAGGAAGAGATGCAACTGATCAAGAGCCGGTTGCCCGACGCCGAACGCGCCCTCGCGCTGCAATTGCTGCCCAGGGATGCCGCCGACGCCCGCCCGGCCATGCTGGAAATCCGCGCAGGCACCGGCGGCGACGAAGCCGCCCTGTTCGCGGGCGACCTGTTCCGCATGTATCAACGCTATGCCGACGCGCAGGGGTGGAAGATGGAACTCATCTCCGCCAACGCCTCCGAAGTCGGGGGTTACAAGGAAGTCGTCGCCAGCGTCACCGGCATCGGCGTCTTTGCGAAGCTGAAGTTCGAAAGCGGCGTCCACCGCGTCCAGCGCGTCCCCGTCACCGAAAGCGGCGGCCGCATCCACACCTCCGCCGCCACCGTCGCGGTGCTGCCGGAACCGGAGGAGGTCGACGTCCAGATCGCCGACAGCGACCTCAAGATCGACATCTACCGGGCGTCCGGCGCGGGCGGCCAGCATGTCAACACCACCGACTCCGCCGTGCGCATCACGCACTTGCCCAGCGGCATCGTCGTGACGCAGCAGGACGAACGATCCCAGCACAAGAACAAGGCGAAGGCGATGCAGGTGCTGCGCGCTCGCATCTACGAAGCGGAACGCGAACGCGCCCAGAGCGAACAGGCGGGCGCGCGCAAGGCGATGGTCGGCTCCGGTGACCGTTCCGAACGCATCCGCACCTATAATTTCCCGCAAGGCCGGGTGACGGACCACCGCATCAACCTGACCCTGCACCGCCTGCCCGAAATCCTGGAAGGACCGGGCCTCGCCGAAGTCATCGACGCGCTGGTGGCGGAGGACGAAGCCGCTCGCCTTGCCCAACTGGATGGCGTGGCGTGATGCCGTCGCCCTCTCAACACCATCCGTCATTCCCGCGTAGGCGGGAATCCATCTCCCATAAGTTGCGACTTGGTGCAGCGTCTGGAGATGGGTTCCCGCTTTCGCGGGAATGACAAATATGGGGGTCGCTCCAGCCTTGCGTCAGGCAACCACCCGCCTCACGTCCATCAGCGCGACCCCGCGCCTCGACGCGGAACTGCTCCTCGCCCATGCGCTGGGGATCGACCGCAACGAGCTGCTGATGCGCCAGCGCGACCTCAGCGTCCCGCCCGGCTTCGAAGCGCTGATCGACCGCCGCCTGACCGGCGAACCCATCGCCTATATAACCGGCGCGCGCGATTTCTGGACGATCAGCCTGCACGTCACGCCCGACGTCCTCATCCCCCGCCCGGACAGCGAGACGCTGATCGAGGCCGCCATCGACCATTTCGGCACGCGGAGTCCTGCCCGCATCCTCGACCTCGGCACCGGATCGGGCGCGCTGCTGCTCGCCGCGCTCAGCCAATGGCCGCGGGCGAGCGGCGCGGGCATAGACATTTCACCGGCGGCGCTGGCGGTCGCCCAGGGCAATGCCGATCGCCTGGGCCTCAGCCGACGCGCCGATTTCCGGACAGGCGACTGGGCGGAGGGAGTGGACGGCCCGTTCGACCTGATCCTGATCAATCCGCCCTATATCGCCCGCGATGCCGCGCTGTCGGGCGATGTCCTCCATGAACCCGAAGGCGCGCTTTTCGCGGGCGCGGAGGGGCTGGACGATTATCGGCGGATCGCGCCGATGCTGCCCCGGCTGCTGGCGCCGGACGGGATGGCCGCCATCGAAATCGGCTATGACCAGCGGATCGGCGTCACCGCCCTGCTTGCCGATCAAGCATTTAGCGTGGCGGTGCGCCGCGATCTCGCCGGTCATGACCGCTGCCTGGTCGCGACCCTGGCCCCATCCGCCTGACGCGACGAAGGATTTGCGGCCGCACAAGCTAAAATTGCTTGGTTTATGGCGGGGAAGCCACTACATGGAGCTTAGGGACGGCACTATCCTGAGGATCTGCCCCGTGGGGCCGCGACAAGGAAAGGCCGTTTTCCCGCTCCTTCAAAGTCACGACGGCGCTGCTGCGCAGGCGCCTCTGGCAGGTCAAGGGCATAGGCCGATCGCTCGGCCCCTGCCTGGCGGAGCCTTATCCGGCCTGATGGTCAGGCCGTGCTGAAGGATGCGACTGAACAGTGTTTTTCCGTGAATGATGGCAAAGTGAACGCAAGGATCAGCTCTTGATCAACAACAGGCAGGCCGGTCGCCGGAATCGCGGTCGGAACAACAATAATGGCCGGCCCAACGGTGGCAATCGGGGCGGCGGCGACAATGGCAACCGGATCGACAGTCGCGCACGCGGCAATGCGGCCCAGCTTCTTGAAAAATATAAGAATATGGCGCGCGATTCCCAGATGGCGGGCGATCGGGTCAATGCGGAATATTATCTGCAATTCGCCGACCATTATTTCCGCGTCTTGGCCGACAACCGCGCCCGGCAGGAGGAGCAGCAGCAGCGCTTCCGCCCCCGGGACGAGAATTTCGACGACAGTTTCGACGATTTCGACGCCGCCGACGAAGCGGGCGAGGACGCGCGCGCCGATCAGGCGACCGACCGCGGGCAGGATTTCGATCGCCGGCGGGACGAGCAGCGCGACTATCGCGAAGGTCGGAACGACCGCAACCGGCGGGACCGCAATGACCGCAACGAACGGCGCCGGGATCGTCCTTCGGTAGAGGAAGCTGCAGGCGAGGAAGTCGCGGAACATCGGCAGGCCGAAGCCGCGTCCGAGCCGGTTGCCGCCGTTCAGCCGGCCCCGGAAAGCCAGTCCGAGGCGGATGCCCCCCGCGCCCGCCGCGGTCGCCCGCGCAAGGCGGCGACGAAGGAGGAAGGGCAGGGCGGTCTGGACCTGGCCGTGCTGCCGCCGTCCATCGCGCGCGCCGACAATGATGCGGACGCCGCCGCCGAAGCGCCGCGCAAGCGGACCCGCCGCGCCCGGCCCGCTGCTGAAGCGGCCGAATAAGGCTCCGATCCTGCCCCGGAGCGGGCGGGAATAGGGCCGACGAAAGCAAAAAGGGAACGGCGCCGTCGCGCCGTTCCCTTTTTGCTTTCGTTCGGCCCTGCCGGATCAGGCGGGGGGCAGCGGACGCGGCCGATGATTTTCGTCCAGCGCGACGAAGGTGAACAGGCCGCTCGTCAGCCCCACCTCCCTTCCCTGCCGTCCCCGCGTCGCGACCACGTCGATCCGGATGGCGACCGACGTCCGCCCCCGCCGCTCCTCATGGGCATAGACCGACACGATGTCGCCCAACAGGATCGGGGCGATGAAGGTCATGCTCTCTATCGCCACCGTGGCGACCGGCCCCTGTGCGATCCGGGCGGCGATGATGCCGCCGGCGATATCCATCTGGCTCAACACCCATCCGCCGAAAATATGCCCGTTGCTGTTGATGTCCGCCATGCGCGGCATCACGCGCAACACCACTTCGCCCCTTTGGTCAGTCATTGTCGGGAACCTCGTCTTTCATGCGGTCGATGATCTGTTCGTCATGTCCCGTTCCGCTGGACAGAAATGCCAGGGCCATCAGGCCCGTCCCCAGCATGAACGTCAACCAGACGCCCAATATCGTCGCGATGACCATGTGGATCGGCATCGGCCCCGCCCACCAGCGCAGAAAGAGCAGCGCCGCCCCCACGCATAGCGCGCCGGTCAGCGCCATCCACGCCATGATGCGGCGGAACCGCCGCCACGCGACCCTGGCTATCTCCGGATCGTCAAGAGCTTGTCTGCGCGTCATCCCTTTCCTTTGGGCCGTGAAAGTGGGATCATCAAGGGACTGAGGCATTTAGTCGACAGGCAGGGAGACGGACCATGACGATCGCGGCGATTTTGCAACGCAAGGGACAGGATGTCGTCCAGGTGCAATCGAGCGACACGGTGCTGTCCGTGGTGCGGTTGCTGGCCCAGCGGCGGATCGGCTGCGTGCCGGTGGTGGACGACGGCGAGGTAGTGGGAATCTTCTCCGAACGCGACCTGGCCTATCGCGTGGCGCAGGAAGGCGCGGCGGTGCTGGACCGCCCGGTGGGGGAGATCATGACGGCCCCGGCCATCACCACGGACGACCGGACGCCTGTCAACCATTGCCTGTCGCTGATGACGAAACGGCGCATCCGGCACCTGCCCGTCGTGGTCGACGGCGCGCTGGTGGGGCTGGTGTCGATAGGCGATCTGGTGAAGTTCCGCATAGATTCGATAGAATCCGAAGCAGCCGCCTTGCGCGATTATATCCAGACGGCCTGATCCGTCTCAGGCCGGCGCCTCCACCGGCGGCGCCCGCCGCGTTACCAGCGCCACCAGTTCCATAAGCGTCCCCCGCGCGCACAGCATCAGCGCGGCCAGAAAGGCCAGCCCGCCCGCCGGCACCAATATCCCCAGCCGAATCGGCGCGGCGAGAGGCGGCAGGAGGCGGTCGACTGCCATCACCGCCGCCGCCATCAACAGCGAACAACCAAGCCCCGGCGCCGCTGCCCGCGCCAGGTCGATCAGCCGCAAGCCCATGGGCGCGCCCGCCAGCCGGGCAGTGATCAGCGTGAGGATCGGAAAAGCAAAAAGCCATGCCCAGGCCAGCCCGATCGCCCCGAATCGAATCCCGATGAGGAAGGCGGCCGGCATCAGCACCGCGCCTACTGCCGCGACCCGCGCCGTCGTCCCCGGCCGGCCCAGCGCATTGCTGACCGGCGCGAACATCACCTGCAACGTCATGAACGGCATGGAGAGCGCCAGGATCGCGACGAAGGGCGCCATGTCCCGCCACTTGGCGCCGAACAGCGTCTCCACCAGCGGCCCCGCCGTCACCGCCATCCCCAAATAGACGGGGCAGCTGATCAGCAGCAGCAGCCGCACCGCCTTGCAGAAGGACCAGGCGATTCGCGACGGATCCTTCTGCATCCGCGCATAGGCTGGGAAGGCCACGTCGTTCAGCGGCGGGATGAACTTGCTGACGAAGATCTGCGTCAGGAACAGGGCCTCGGCATAAAGGCCCAGTTGATGCGGCTCCAGCACGCGCCCGCCGATGAAGATGTCGGCCTGGCTCTGCACGATCCAGAACAACTGCCCGCCCAGCAGCGATGCGCCATAGGCCACCATCGCCCCGGTCCCGCGAAAATCGAAGCTGGGAATGGGCATGAACCCGGTCGCCAGCACATAGCCGATCCCCTTGACCCAGAATCCCGCGATCGGCGCGAACACCAATGTCCACACGCCCCAGCCCAACAGCGCCCCCGTCAGCGCCACCGCCGCCGAAGCCACCGCCGCGATCAGGTTGACCAGCGCGGGCCGCCGGAAATCCATCGCCCGCCCCATGATCGCTTCGGGAATCGAGATGAAGGGCGTGGACAGATAGAGCAGCGCCTGCACCCGCAGCAGGTCCGCAACCATGGGCTGCTCATAATAGGCCGCAGCCAGCGGCGCGACCGCAAGCTGCGCCAGGGCGAGCCCGCCGTTCAGCAGCAGCATGATGCCGAACGCCTGCCGCAGCTTGTGCGTCTCGACCGTCTCCGACTGCACCAGCGCGCTCACCAGCCCATAGCCGTTGAGGAAGGTCGCGAAGTTCAGGATCACCTGCGTCATCGCGAACAGGCCGTAATCGGCGGGATCGAGCAGCCGAATCACCGCCAATGTCACGACCCAGCTCAGCATCTGCGCCACGATCTGGCTGCCCGATCGCCAGAGGATCGCGCTC
>NZ_ATDO01000119.1:12500-15691 GCF_000445085.1 Sphingobium sp. HDIP04
AGCGGTGTTGTACACAAATGATTATCTGGCTGAGTTAAATCACCACACCGATAAAGACTGATGCAGGGCTGTTTTCCAGTGCTGTCATTGGTGGTGTGGACTCTCAAGCGTGAGGTAAGGGCATCTGGTGAATGCCTTGGCATGTACAGGCGATGAAGGACGTGGCACGCTGCGATAAGCGTGGGGGAGCTGTGAGCAAGCTTTGATCCCGCGATTTCCGAATGGGACAACCCACCTTCACCATTTAAGACTGGTCCAGCTTCTGGCTGGCCCCGTGTTAAATGGGAGAGGTATCACTAAGCTGAATAAAATAGGCTTTGGTGAAGCGAACCCGGAGAACTGAAACATCTCAGTACCCGGAGGAAAAGACATCAACCGAGATTCCGTTAGTAGTGGCGAGCGAACGCGGACCAGGCCAGCGCCTGATATTTAGTTAGCAGAACACTCTGGAAAGTGTGGCCATAGCGGGTGACAGCCCCGTATGCGAAAGCGCAATATCAGGACTTGAGTAGGGCGGAGCACGTGAAACTCTGTCTGAACATGGGGGGACCACCCTCCAAGCCTAAATACTCGTACATGACCGATAGCGAACCAGTACCGTGAGGGAAAGGTGAAAAGCACCCCGATGAGGGGAGTGAAACAGTACCTGAAACCGGATGCCTACAAGCAGTTGGAGGGCTCTTGAAGCCTGACAGCGTACCTCTTGCATAATGGGTCTGTGACTTAGTGTATCATGCAAGCTTAAGCCGTTAGGTGTAGGCGCAGCGAAAGCGAGTCTGAATAGGGCGACTGAGTATGATGCATTAGACCCGAAACCCGGCGATCTAGGCATGACCAGGCTGAAGGTGCGGTAACACGCACTGGAGGGCCGAACCGTTTAATGTTGAAAAATTATCGGATGAGTTGTGTTTAGGGGTGAAAGGCCAATCAAGCCGGGAAATAGCTGGTTCTCCGCGAAATCTATTGAGGTAGAGCGTCGGATGATTGCCGTTGGGGGTAGAGCACTGGATGGTTGCGGGGGTCGCGAGATCTACCAATACTAACCAAACTCCGAATACCAACGAGTCTAGTCCGGCAGACAGACGGCGGGTGCTAAGGTCCGTCGTCAAAAGGGAAACAGCCCTAACCTACAGCTAAGGTCCCCAAGTCACGTCTAAGTGGGAAAGCATGTGGGATTTCCAAAACAACCAGGAGGTTGGCTTAGAAGCAGCCATCCTTTAAAGAAAGCGTAACAGCTCACTGGTCTAAACAAGAGATCCTGCGGCGAAGATGTAACGGGGCTCAAGACGTGCACCGAAGCTTAGGGTTCAGTCTTTTGACTGAGCGGTAGCGGAGCGTTCCGTAGGCCGTTGAAGCGGGAGGGTAACCGACCGTGGAGGTATCGGAAGTGCGAATGCAGACATGAGTAGCGATTAAGAGGGTGAGATGCCCTCTCGCCGAAATTCCAAGGGTTCCTGCTTAAAGCTAATCTGAGCAGGGTAAGCCGGCCCCTAAGACGAGCCCGAAGGGGGTAGTCGATGGGAACCACGTTAATATTCGTGGGCCTGGAGGTGTGTGACGGATGGTGCAACTTGTCTGGCCTTATTGGATTGGTCCAGGCAGGGAAACTGTCCCAGGAAATAGCCCCTCCGTATAGACCGTACCCTAAACCGACACAGGTGGAATGGTAGAGTATACCAAGGCGTTTGAGAGAAGTATCCTGAAGGAACTCGGCAAATTGCCTCCGTACCTTCGGAAGAAGGAGGCCCCATCTAAGCGCAAGCTCTGATGGGGGGCACAGGCCAGGGGGTAGCGACTGTTTAGCAAAAACACAGGGCTCTGCTAAGTCGGCTTCAAGACGACGTATAGGGCCTGACGCCTGCCCGGTGCCTGAAGGTTAAGAGGAGGAGTGCAAGCTCTGAATTGAAGCCCAGGTAAACGGCGGCCGTAACTATAACGGTCCTAAGGTAGCGAAATTCCTTGTCGGGTAAGTTCCGACCTGCACGAATGGCGTAACGACTTCCCCACTGTCTCCAGGATATGCTCAGCGAAATTGAATTCTCCGTGAAGATGCGGAGTACCCGCGGTTAGACGGAAAGACCCCGTGCACCTTTACTGCAGCTTCAGAGTGGCATTAGGAAAGAACTGTGTAGCATAGGTGGGAGGCTTTGAAGCGAGGGCGCCAGCCCTCGTGGAGCCATAGGTGAAATACCACCCTGTTGTTTTCTGATGTCTAACCTCGCACCGTTATCCGGTGCAGGGACCCTCTGTGGCGGGTAGTTTGACTGGGGCGGTCGCCTCCTAAAGAGTAACGGAGGCGCGCGATGGTGGGCTCAGGACGGTTGGAAACCGTCTGTTAGAGTGCAATGGCATAAGCCCGCCTGACTGCGAGACTGACAAGTCGAGCAGAGACGAAAGTCGGTCATAGTGATCCGGTGGTCCCTCGTGGAAGGGCCATCGCTCAACGGATAAAAGGTACGCCGGGGATAACAGGCTGATGATTCCCAAGAGCTCATATCGACGGAATCGTTTGGCACCTCGATGTCGGCTCATCACATCCTGGGGCTGGAGCAGGTCCCAAGGGTTTGGCTGTTCGCCAATTAAAGTGGTACGTGAGCTGGGTTCAGAACGTCGCGAGACAGTTTGGTCCCTATCTGCCGTGGGCGTCGAAATTTGAGAGGAGTTGACCCTAGTACGAGAGGACCGGGTTGAACATGCCTCTGGTGTACCTGTCGTCCTGCCAAGGGCGCAGCAGGGTAGCTATGCATGGACGGGATAACCGCTGAAAGCATCTAAGCGGGAAGCCTCCCTCAAGATAAGATTTCTTCGAGCGGTCGTAGACCACGACCTTGATAGGCCGGATGTGGAAGTGCGGTAACGCATGGAGCTAACCGGTCCTAATTGCTCTGTTCGCGCTTGAATGCTTCTCCAAAGAAGCGAGTCCCACCATCAATGACAACACTGGAATAAACCAGCGTCAAAGATGCGGTGATCACCCTCATGCCAGACATCATATCTCAAAAGTGCACGGCACCGATTAAAACCCGAAGCGCAAGCTCTATTGCTTGGTGACCATAGCGTCTGTGACCCACCCGATCCCTTCCCGAACTCGGACGTGAAACCAGTCTGCGCCAATGGTACTGTGGCTCAAGCCCCGGAAGAGTAGGTCGTCGCCAGGCATTATAGCTCGCGCTCCATTAAACCCATTCGCA
>NZ_ATDO01000120.1:0-17297 GCF_000445085.1 Sphingobium sp. HDIP04
CCCCTCCCGCCTGCGGGAGGGGGAATGACGGCTCCCCCCCCCACTCAGTCTGGCGAGGCTTGAATTTGTCCATGCTGGTTAAGCGCAGGTTTCGATCGCTTCGAAATCGCTCCGCGAAGCGCGGTCTGGCCGAAACGGGAGAGGGCGGGCTGCGAGGCTCGCCTTTTTTCTTGAGGGCGGTATCGCGTCAGGCGATTGGCCGCTTGCGGCGGGCATCTTCTACTGGGGACGGGCGCATCGCCGCCCATGCTTATCCCGTCGCATTCGGTTTGCGCCTCATGCCGCGTGGAATGCGCCGTGCCGCGCGACCGCGACGCGGTTGCGGCCGGAGCGTTTGGCTTCGTAGAGCGCCATGTCCGCCACCGCCAGCCAGCTTTCGCCGGTCGGCCAGTCGCCGCGCAGTTCCGCCACGCCGAAGCTGACCGTCACGCGCAGCGGCGGCGGGCCGGGGATTTCGGCCGCGGCAATCGCCTCGCAGAAACGTTGCGCGGCGCTGGCGGCGTCTTCCTCTGCGGTTTCGGGCAGCAATATGCCGAATTCCTCGCCGCCCAGCCGCCCCAGCGAATCGCTGGGCCGTTGCAGGCTGGTGCAGAGCCGGGCGATGCCCCGGATCACTTGGTCGCCCGCGGGATGGCCATGGGTGTCGTTGATCCGCTTGAAATGATCGATGTCGAACAGCAGCAGGCTGGCGGGCCGCTCATGCCGTTCGAACAGGGCGATGGCGCGGTTCATTTCGATGAGGAAGGCGCGGCGGGTCAGCGCGCCGGTCAGATGATCGCGTTCGGCGATGCGGCGCAGTTCCAACTGTTCGACCACCAGTGCGGCCAGATTCTTGAGGATGGCGATCTGGCCGGGGTCGAATTCCCGCGGCACGGTGTCGATGGCGCAGAGCGAGCCGATATTATAGCCGTCCGGCGTCTCCAGCGGGATGCCCGCATAGCTGCGGATATTGGGATCGCCCATGACGAGCGGATTGTCGCGGAAGCGGGCGTCCTCCTGCGCGTCGGTGACGACCATCGGCGCCCGCTGGCGGATGGTGTGGTCGCAAAAGGCGATGTCGCGGGAGGTTTCGCCGGCATCCAGACCGGCCCGCGACTTGAACCATTGCCGTCCGGCGTCGACCAGCGAGATGGCGGAAATCGGCACGCCCAAAATGCTGCGGACCAGATCGGTGATGCGGTCGAAGGAGGGTTCCCTTGGCGTGTCCAGAACGTCGTAGCGTTCCAGCGCGGCCATGCGCGCCGGTTCGTCGGTCAGCTTGGGATCGAGCATTGCCAATGCACCTCAATGGCCGGCGCAGCCGATCCTGCGGCCCGCGACTCTCGTTGAACCTTTATCTCACGATAATGGCTTGGCGATGTTTAACAAAGACTTGGCGGGCACGACCCGCCTCATTCCTCGCCGAACTTGTCCTCGACCAGCGTCACCAGCTTGCCCAGCGAATCGGCCGCCTCCGGGCCGGTGGCGCTGATCGTGATGCTGTCGCCCATCGCCGCGCCCAGCATCATCAGCCCCATGATGGAGGTTCCGGTGACTTCGCTGCCGTCCTTGCGCACGGTGATCTGCGCGGGCAGGCCGCTGGCCAGGGTCACGAATTTCGCGCTGGCGCGGGCGTGCAGGCCCCGCCGGTTGCTGATCCTGACTTCCTGGCTGATTTCGCTCATGTGGTGCTGCCCAACAGTTCCGATGCGACGCTGATATATTTCTGGCCCGCCTCCCGCGCCGCCGCCACGGCCTGGCGCACGTCCATGACCTTGCGCGCGCTTTCCAGGCGGATCAGCATGGGCAGGTTGATGCCCGCGATCACCTCTATCTCGCCCGCCTTCAGCAGGGAAATGGCCAGGTTCGACGGGGTGCCGCCGAACAGGTCGGTTAGCAGGATCACACCCGACCCGTCATTGACGCGCGCGACCGCGTCCGCAATGTCGGCGCGGCGCATCTCCATGTCGTCCTCCGGCCCGATGCAGATGGTCTCGATCTGCTGCTGCGGACCGACCACATGTTCCATCGCGACGACGAATTCCGTCGCCAGCGCCCCATGGGTGACGAGTACCAGTCCAATCATCTTGCTTACGTGGCCCACCTGTTCTTCATGGATATGCTTTCGGGCCTCCCGGTCTGCGCTTCTCCAGGGCGTCCTGGGGCGCTGATTCCATATTGCGGTGCGAGACCGTGGGCGAAAAGCCCGCATCTTGCAAGTCTCTGGCGATGCGTTCGGCGACATGGACCGACCGATGGCGGCCCCCGGTGCAGCCGAACGCCACGGTAATGTAGCTTTTCCCGCCCTCCGCATAGCGGGGCAGCAGCAGCGTCAGCAATTGTTCGATCCGCTGGACGGCCTCCTCATAGGCGGGGTCCGCCATGACATAGGCGGCGACGTCGGGGTCCAGGCCGGTCTTGGGCCGCAGCGCCTCCTCCCAATGCGGGTTGCGCAGGAAGCGCATGTCGAACACCAGGTCGGCGTTCAGCGGCACGCCCCGCGAATAGCCGAAGGACATGATCGTCAGCACCGGGTCCGACAGCCCATCGCGGGAGAAGCGGTTGCGGATTTCCTGCTGCAAGCCGTTGCTGGTCAGGCTGCTGGTGTCGATCACCTGATTGGCCCAGCGGCGCAGCGGTTCGGTCAGTTCCCGTTCGCGGGCGATGCCGTGGCGGGCGGGGCGGTCGGTCGCCAGCGGATGGCGGCGGCGCGTCTCGGCGAAGCGGCGCTCCAGCTCCGCGCCGGAGCAGTCGAGGAACAGCGTCTCCACGTCATGGCCGTGGCGGGACCGCAGCGCCTTGATCCGCTGGACGATGGCGGCGGCGTCGAAACCCCTGGTTCGCGCATCGATGCCCAGCGCCAGCGGACGGTCCGTCCCCTCCTCATGCCCCTCCGGCAGGGGAGTGTCGAGCAGCCGGTCGAGCAGCACGAGCGGCAGATTGTCGACCACTTCCCAGCCCATGTCCTCCAGCGTCTTGAGCGCGGTGGTCTTGCCCGCGCCCGACAGGCCGGAAACGAGCAGGATGGTCTTCGGCGTTTCGAAACTCACGATGGGCTCGCGCTCTTCAGGCCCATGTTCCTGACTGCGAGTTCCACCTTGATCGGGGCGGACGCTTCGAACGGGGCGAGGCGGACGACGGGGATGTCGACGCCCGCGATCGATCGTTGCACGGTTTGCGGCGGCATGCGCTCCACCGCGTCGCTCAGGTCGACGGCCAGGGCGACGGGGGCGTTGTCCGCATGGGGCATGTCGACCAGGCCCAGGCCGCGCACTTCCATCATCCCGGCGATCCGGTCGGGGGCGCGGGCGAACAGGCGGCCCTCAATCTCCAGCAGGCGGGTATAATCGTCGCTGACCAGAACAGCGCCGCGATCGATCAGGCGCAGCGCCAGGTCGGACTTGCCCATGCCGCTGGGGCCGCAGAGCAGCACGGCCCGGCCGTCAATCGCCACGCTGGTCGCATGCAGGGTTTCGCAAGAGGGTGTCGACGCCATATCGCCTTATCGCTTTGACGTCATATTAGCCCGTCTTGGCGCTGGGGGAAATCGAATTAACCGAGGGGGTTCTCATTATGGGGCGGTTATCAAATCCTCCCTGCGCCGAGCGTGGGGAGGGGGACCATGCGAAGCATGGTGGAGGGGAAATGGCGTGACCTGCRTATCTTCCCCTCCACCAGCCTTCGGCCGGTCCCCCTCCCCATCTCTCGATGGGGAGGAATAGGATAGGTCGGCAAACCACCCAATTTCCGCTTCACTCCGAAACAATGCCCGGATCGCGTTCCACCGCCATGGGCAGGCGCATGATGAAGCAGGCGCCGCTTTGCGCGTCCTGGCGGTCGGCGATGCTGATCTTGCCCTGATGCCCCTCCACGATGGAGCGGGCGATGGCGAGGCCCAGGCCGCTATGCTTGCCGAACGCCTCGCTTTCCGGGCGGACGCTGTGGAAGCGGCGGAAGACATGTTCGCGTTCGGATTGCGGGACGCCGGGGCCTTCGTCCTCCACGCTGACCAGCACCTCATTGTCCGCCACCGTCGCGACGATCTGGACCAGTCCGTCATCGGGGGAGAAGGAGATCGCATTGTCGATGAGGTTGTCGAGCACGCGGACGATCCGCTGTTCCTCGCCCAGCACCACCGCGACGTTCCGGCGGGGGCGGGCGAAGGCGAGGCGGACGCCGCGGGGCACGCCGCGGGCTTCGCGGGCCACCACCATCCGCTCGATCAGCAGGCCCAGGTCGATCGGCTCGAACCGGGTGCGCGACAATTGGGCGTCGATGCGGGAGGCCTCCGCAATGTCCGTCACCAGGCGGTCCAGCCGCCGCACATCGTCCTGCGCGATGGCCATCAATTGGGCGCGCAGTTCCGGCTTGTCCACCCGGTCCAGCGCGTCCAGCGCGGAACGCAGCGAGGCGATGGGGTTCTTGAGCTCATGGCTGACGTCGGCGGCGAAGGCGTCCGTCGCGTCGATCCGCTGGCGCAGCGCATGGCTCATGTCGGACAGGGCGCGGGCCAGCATTCCGATCTCGTCGCGCCGGTCGGGCAGGCGGGGCACGGTGACTTCGCGGGCGCGGCCGAGGCGCACGCGCACCGCGGCGCGGGCGAGGCGCTGGAGCGGCTGCACGATGGTTCGCGCCAGGAACAGCGAGAGCAGCACCGACGCCAGCACCGCCGCCGCCAGCACCATGCCCAGGCGGAAGCGTTCGGCCCGGACGATGCGGGTGATGTCGCGGGCGTTTTCGGTCGCCAGCAGGCCGGTGCCGTCCTTCACGTTGACGGCGGCGGAGATCATGAAGGTGCGGTCGGGCGCATAGCGGTTCGCCGCCTGGGTCCGGCCGCTTTTCCGCGCCACCACCATTTCGGGCCAGGCCTGCGCCCGGTCGACCGCCGGCTCCTCGAAATTGGGCGGCCGGTCGGCGGAGACGATGCGGTCGATCACCTTGTCGAGGAAGCGGGCGACATGGCGCTGCCATCCCTCCTCGGCGGGCAGGCGCAGGCGATAGCGCGGGGCGTTCATGGCGAAGCTGTCGGCGATCAGCCGCCCCTCCGCATCATAGCGGCGGACGCGGTCGCCGGTCTGCCGGGCATAGGCGGCGATCAGCGCATCCTGCCGGTCCGCCGGCGCATTTTCCAGGCCAATGGCGAGCAGCTTCAATTCGCGGGCCGACTGTTGCAGCCGGTCGTCGACGATGCGGGTGCGGTAGCTGTCCAGGTAGAAGAAGCCGCCCGCCAGCAGCGCCAGCGCGAACACGTTGACCGCCAGGATGCGGGGGGTCAGGCTGATCCGGCCGGACCAGCTCCACCCCGCGCCCGCGTCATGCTTCTTCGGAGAAACGATAGCCGGCGCCATAGAGGGTGTCGATTGCGTTGAATTCGGGGTCGACTTCGCGGAACTTGCGGCGAAGGCGCTTGATGTGGCTGTCGATGGTCCGGTCGTCGACATAGACGTCGTCCTGATAGGCCGCGTCCATCAACTGGTTGCGGTTCTTGACCACGCCAGGGCGGGTGGCGAGCGTTTCCAGGATCAGGAATTCGGTGACGGTCAGCGTCACGTCCAGGCCCATCCATTTGACGCGGTGGCGGGCCGGGTCCATCTCCAGCCGTCCGCGCACTATGGGTTCGGCGACCGGCTCGTCGGGCGCGGCATCCGCCTTGCTGACCTCCGCCCGGCGCAGGATGGCCCGGATGCGCGCGATCAGCAGCCGCTGGGAGAAGGGCTTGCTGATATAATCGTCCGCCCCCATGGCCAGGCCCAGCGCCTCGTCCAGCTCATCGGCCTTGGACGTCAGGAAGATGACCGGCATATGGCTTTTTTCCCGCAGCCGCCGCAGCAGTTCCAGCCCATCCATGCGCGGCATCTTGATGTCGAACACGGCAAGGTCGGCGGGATTTTCGATCAGCGCCTTCAGCGCCGCCTCCGGATCGGAATAGAGGCGCGTCAGAAACCCCTCCGTCTGCAATGCGATGGAGACGGAGGTCAGTATATTCTTGTCATCGTCCACCAGAGCGATGGTTGCGGTCATGCTGTGTCCCGAAAAATCGTCGGCAATGGGAATGCCCCTGCGTTAGACGAAGGCGGCTGCCCCCGCAAGGAAGGTCCGGCGGCGGGTTATGCGGTGTAGCCGTGGGAATTCGGGATAAACGCAGCAGTTGCGGAGTTTTCCGGGGTTTGACGCGCCTTATGCAAAGGCTTATGCCCGATGCGTCTGCAGCAGACGGTGCCAGCGGCCTGAAGATCGCGGCGTCGGGAGGCGGACCGGCCGTAAGCATATAATATGGCGGCCGGAGATAATGATATTCAGGAGTAAAGGCGTGCAGGCCAAATCCCCTTTCACCCTCGATCAGCAGGGTATTTCCACCAGCGCTGATCAATATTGGAATCTGGGCACCGCGCCGCTGGTCGAAGCCGCGCTTGCCAATGGCGAAGGCATTTTGGCCAAGGACGGCCCGCTGGTCGTCAAGACCGGCAAGCATACCGGCCGGTCGGCGAGCGACAAGTTCATCGTCCGGGACGCGGAAACCGAATCCACCGTCTGGTGGGGCAAGACCAACGTGCCCATGACGCCGGAGCATTTTGCGGCGCTGAAGGCCGATTTCTTCGCCGCGCTGGGGCAGAAGGACAAGCTCTACATCGCCGATCTGTTCGGCGGATCGCAGCCCGAACATCGCGTCAACGTGCGCGTCATCAACGAATTCGCCTGGCACAACCTGTTCATCCGCACGCTGCTGGTCCGTCCGGGCGCGGAGGAGCTGGCCGGCTTCACCCCCGAATATACGATCATCGACCTGCCGACCTTCCAGGCCGATCCGGCCCGCCACGGCAGCCGCAGCGAAACCGTCATCGCGGTCAACTTCACCGAGAAGCTGATCCTGATCGGCGGCACGCGCTATGCCGGCGAGATGAAGAAATCCGTCTTCGGCATCCTCAACTATCTGCTGCCCACCCGCGGCGTGATGCCGATGCACTGTTCGGCCAATATCGGCCCCGATGGCGACACCGCCGTCTTCTTCGGCCTGTCGGGCACGGGCAAGACCACCCTGTCGGCCGACGCCAGCCGCACCCTGATCGGCGATGACGAGCATGGCTGGTCGGACACGGCGGTCTTCAATTTCGAGGGCGGCTGCTACGCCAAGATGATCAACCTGTCGGCCGAGGCCGAGCCGGAGATCTTCGCCACCACCAAGCGGTTCGGCACGGTGCTGGAAAATGTCGTGATCGACGAGGAAACCCGCGAGATCGACCTGGACGACAACAGCCTGGCGGAAAACAGCCGCGGTTCCTACCCGATCGACTTCATCCCGAACGCGTCGGAGAAGAATCTGGGGCCGGTGCCGAAGAACATCATCTTCCTGACCGCCGATGCCTATGGCGTTCTGCCGCCGATTGCGCGGCTGACGCCGGAACAGGCCATGTATCACTTCCTCTCGGGCTATACCGCGCGCGTCGCGGGGACCGAGATCGGCGTGACGGAGCCGACGGCCACCTTCTCCACCTGCTTCGGCGCGCCCTTCATGCCGCGTCATCCCTCCGTCTACGGCAATCTGCTGAAGGAACGGATCAACAAGGGCGGCGTCACCTGCTGGCTGGTCAACACCGGCTGGACCGGCGGCAAATATGGCGTCGGCAAGCGGATGCCGATCAAGGTGACTCGCGCCCTGCTGAACGCCGCGCTGGACGGCAGCCTCAACAATGCCGAATTCCGGGTCGATCCGAATTTCGGTTTCCAGGTGCCGGTATCGGTGCCGGGCGTGGATCCGACCATTCTCGATCCGCGCGCGACCTGGGACGACAAGGCGGCCTATGACGAAACCGCCGGCAAGCTGGTCAAGCAGTTCGTCGACAATTTCGCCCAGTTCGAGGACCATGTCGACGCATCGGTGCGCGAGGCGGCCCTGACCGCCGCCTGACGCCAAGGCGATCCGCGAGGAAAGGGGGCCGGGGGAGCGATCCTCCGGCCTCTTTCGCTTCCTGTCGGCGGGGCGGGATGCTATCCTGCATCAAATCATTGGCGGGATATGTCCTATGTTTGACGATTTGCTGAGAAATCTGGGCGGCCTGGAAGCGGTCGCCGCGAAGATCGGCCTTCAGCCCGAACAGATGCAGGCGCTGATGAGCGAGATCGGCGGCAAGATCGCGGCGGGCGAGACCGACGTCGCCGCGCTGGCGACCACGGCGGCCGAACATGGCGTGTCGGCGGACAAGTTGCAGGAACTGTTCGCGCAGTTCGGCGGGCCTGAGGCCATATTATCCAGGATCGGCGGCCTGTTCGACAGGGACGGCGACGGCAATCCGCTCAACGAACTGGGCGGGCTGGCGAAGGGACTGTTCGGCTGATCTCCGTCATCCCAGCGAAAGCCGGGATCTCAGGCAATAGGGCACGACCTGGCCCCACGAGATCCCAGCTTTCGCTGGGATGACCTGTTTGGCAGGAATAGCCGGGCATACCCCCGATGGGGTATGCTTTTGGATAGGGAAGCGGTTATGAACTTGCGCGGGGACGGGCGTGTCGGCGCTCCGGAGCAAGGGAAATCATCATGGTGGGGGTCATGCTGCGCGGCAGCGCCGTTATTGCGGCGATCTTGAGCGGCAATGCGCAGGGGCACAGCTCATTCGGGCCAAGCGAATGGATGCAGGACGGCGCCTGCATGCCCGCCTATCGGGCCTTGCATGCGTCCCGGCCGCGCAATCTGCCCTGCTGCGTTCCGGCGCGCCGGGCGGCGCCGCTCCCTTGCCCCCGGTCCTGATGCCGGCGCGGATGATCGCCAGCTTTCGCGCCGACAAGTTTTTTTCGCCTTGCCTTGGAACGTCCCAGGGGGCATTCGCGCTGCATAGCTTATTGCGAAGCCCACGCAACTGACGCTCCTACCCGGCGACAGTCGCCCTGGATTTGGCAGGGGAAAAGGTTTTGAACGACGTGACGATCGAAAAGCCGGTGCTGGAACCGACCGGCGCGCTATCCGTGGAAACCGTGCTGTCGGTGCGGCATTGGAACGAACATCTTTTCAGCTTCCGCATCACGCGGCCGGCAAGCTTCCGCTTCCGGTCGGGCGAGTTCGTGATGATCGGGTTGCAGGGCGACAATGGCAAGCCGCTGCTGCGCGCCTATTCGGTCGCCAGCCCCGCCTGGGACGAGGAACTGGAGTTCCTGTCGATCAAGGTGCAGGACGGGCCGCTGACGTCGAAGCTGCAACTGATCCAGCCGGGCGACCAGATCTATCTGGGCCGCAAGCCCACCGGCACGCTGGTGACGGACGCGCTGCTGCCGGGCAAGCGGCTGTTCATGCTGTCGACCGGCACGGGGCTGGCGCCCTTCCTCAGCCTGGCGCGCGATCCGGATGTCTACGAGTTCTACGAGCAGGTCGTGGTGGTGCATTCGGTCCGCCGGGTGAGCGACCTCGCCTTCCAGGACGAATTGTCGGGCAAGCTGGCGGACGATCCGCTGGTGGCGGAACAGGCGGCTAGCCAGTTCCATTATGTGCCGACCGTGACCCGCGAGCCGTTCCGCAACAATGTCCGCATCGACAAGTTGGTCGAAAGCGGCGCGCTGTTCGAGGGCATTCCGGGCGAAGCGAGGTTCAACCCGGAAACCGACCGGATCATGATGTGCGGCAGCATGGAGATGATCAAGCAGTTCGGCGCCTATTTCGAGGAACAGGGCTTTGCCGAGGGTTCCAACGCCGCGCCGGGCGCATATGTGATCGAGCGCGCCTTCGTAGGCTGATCGGCCGAGGGATCGAAGGGACAAGCGCCAACAGGTGACGCCGTCCTTGAAGACCATCAGGGCCAGGGTGGTGCGCTGACGGGGGCCGAACCGCCGGTGCAGCATTTGCCCGCAGTCGGTCCGGACGGCGGCATCGACGCTCCAGTCGCCGCAAAGGCGAGCGCGGCAAGACCGTGGCGCGCCCGCAAGTCTGGAGCAGCAGCGGATTTCGGAGCAGCCGCGCCGTCGCGTCGCAATCAGCGGGATGGAGGGAGGAGCGATTTCAGCGCGCTTCGCAACCGATCCGGCCTGAAGGGCTTTACCAGGCGCGGCACATTCGCGAAGCGGGCGGGGATGGTCCAGTCGTCATAGCCGGTGGCGAAAGCGAAGGGGATGCGCTGCGCCGCCAGCGCGTCGGCGACAGGGAACGCCATGTCGCCGCACAGGTTGACGTCCAGCACGGCAAGGTCGATCCGCGTTCCCGACTCGATCATCGACAGCGCGTCCGCGACGCGGGGCACCGGGCCAAGGATCACGGCATTGTCCTGCGTCAGCGCCTCGGCAAGGTCGGTGGCGATGAGATATTCATCCTCCGCGATCAATATGCGGCAATCCTGCAATGCAGCTTCCGTCATCTTCCACCGCCTTCATCCCGCAGCGGGACATGGGCCGCCAATCCCCCGCGCAGCAGGGAACGCCGGGGACTCGACTTCGCCGAGCAGCCTGGCGCGGACCTGCGCCGCAGCTTGTGCCTTCTGGCCCATGATCTTCCCTGTTGCGCCATCATGGTAACGCGCCCGCAGGCGAATCGGGCCTAAAATAAGTCGCTTGCCCTGAACTTTTTTCCCGACGGCTTCATTGCTCCCTTGGAAAAGCGAAGCCTGCCCGACAGGGACATCAATGCGGCCGAGGCATTGGCCAGGCGAGTGGATGCCCGAATGGCTGTGCCGTCCATGGCGACAAGGCCGAAATCGACGAACCGCCGGACTCCGGAACGGTTAATCGTCGGTTTCCGCGACGCCGTTGCGATTGTCGTCCTCGCCGACGGAGCGGCTGCCCAGATGGCCGGTGCCGTGATAGCCGATCTCCGTCTGGCCGCCATGGCCCATGCGGCTGCCGAAGTCGTTTTTCGACTTCCTGCGTCCATGCGGATAGGGCGCGCCGGCGCTTTGCCCGCCCGGACTGGCGGCCGACATGTCAAGATCGCTGACGCCGTCGGGATGGGATCGCTTGCCGCCATCCTGCGGTTGCATGCTCCTGTCCTCGCCTTCGTCGTCATCGGCGGGCGCCATGTCCGCGCCGCCCGCCTCCACGAAGGCGGTGCCGGATATGTCCTCGACCTCCGCCCGCACGCCTTTGATGTGGCGGCGCCGCTGCTCCTTGCCGGCAGGCTCGTCGGCGGCGCGTTCGCCGCGCCAGCCCTGTTCGGGCGGGGCGGCATCGTCCTTTATGGGCGATCCTTGCCCTTGCAGAAATGCGTTGCGGTCGTTCATCGCGATTCTTCCCGAAAATATTTTCTCTCCGTCACCAACGTTCCGCGTCGCAGGGCGATCCGCATGGCGGGTTAAACTGGATCAGTTTCCGGCGGCCTTTCCCCTGTTCCGGCGGACGCCGATCTCGAAGGGCGAGTTTTCGGAAGAACACAGCGGGAATATCCTGGATCGGTTGGCTGTAAACTGAATTATCGCTCCATCGCGGATCGCGGAACGCTTGCTGCCGGCGCGGCTTAACTGCCCTTGTTCGATGTGGGAGCAGTCATGGCCAGGGCGAATAGAAGCATCCGGGCAAGGGTTCGACTGCTCGTCGGCGCGGCCATCGAGACGGCGGGGATCGCCGCGCTGTGCATCCTGGCCCATGCCTGGCTGACCGGCGCGTCGCTTCGCCCGGAGGCTGTCATGGCCGCGATGCTGGGCGCGGGCGCCATCGTCCTGATCGCAGGGAGCGTGATCGCCTGCGTCGTTCCCATCCTGCACGGCGATTTCAAGCAAGGTCAGCCGCGAATTCGCGGCAGTCGTTTTTCATCCGGCAATGGAGCCTGAGGAGATCATTCCATGTTCATGCATAACAAGCGGCTTCAATATACGGTGAGGGTTTCCGAGACCAATCCCGCGCTCGCCTCCCTGCTGCTGGAACAATTTGGCGGGCCGGACGGAGAACTGGCGGCGGCCATGCGCTATTTCACCCAGGGACTGGCCGAGGACGATCCGGGGCGGAAGGACATGCTGCTGGACATCGCGACTGAGGAACTCAGCCACCTGGAAGTCATCGGGTCGATTGTCGCCATGTTGAACAAGGGCGCGAAGTCGGCCCTGACCGAAGCGTCGATGGAGGAGGCGGAACTCTACATGTCGCTGAACGCAGGCGGGAACAGCCATACCCAGTCGATCCTCTATGGCGGCGGGCCGTCGCTCACCAACAGTTCGGGCGTTCCGTGGACCGCCGCCTATGTCGACAGCCGCGGCGATCCAACCTGCGACCTGCGGTCCAACATCGCCGCCGAAAGCCGGGCCAAGATCATCTACGAACGGCTGATCAACATCACCGACGATCCGGGCGTCAAGGATGCGCTGGGCTTCCTGATGACGCGGGAGGTTTCGCACCAAAAGAGCTTCGAAAAGGCGCTCTATTCGATCAAGGACAATTTCCCCGCCGGCAAGCTGCCCGGCCTTGCCCCCTATGCCAGCCTCTATGTCAACGCGTCCCAGGGCGAAGGCGATGCGGTCGGCCCCTGGAACACGGGCGAGCAGTGGGAGCGGATCGACGATATTGAGAGCAGGTTGCCTCTCGATGGCGGCGACGGCCAGGCGTCGGTCGCGCTCCCCGAGCAGGAGATGCAGGACTTCGCGGCGATGACCGAACGCCTGAAGTCCGATCCCAACGCCAATCCGGTGACCGGCGCCGATCTGGGCGGCGGGCCGGGCGCGGGCAAGCTGAGCGACGAGGATCTGGGCGGGGCGAGCGACATGGAGGACGCCCGGTCGCAGGCCGCCGCGAAACGCCCCTTTCCGTCGGGCGAGGAATGAGATGGTAGGGGACGCCTTGCGACGGAGCGCGGGAGAGCAGGCCAGCCGTTGAGCATCGACCTGTCGCCGGTTCTGGCCGGCACGACGGCCAGCCTGCTCGCGGGCGCGGCGACCGGATTGGGCGGATTGCCCCTGCTGGGCATCGGCCGGTCGGCGCTGCGTTACCAGGGCGCGATGCTGGGGTTCGCGGCGGGCGTGATGCTCGCCGCGTCCTTCTTTTCGCTGATCGTGCCTGCTGTCGGCATATTGGATCGGCAGGGCGTCGGTTCCTGGCCCGCGGCAGGGACTGTTGCCGCCGCGGTGCTGGTAGGCGGGCTGCTGCTGCTGGCCCTCAGCCGTTTTTCCCTGGAGCGGTTCACCACTGCCGAGGGCTTGGACCGGATCGGCCATCGCATCTGGCTGCTGGTGGCGGCGATCACGCTCCACAACGCGCCGGAGGGGCTGGCGGTCGGCGTCAGCTTCGCGCGGGATGCCGGGGGAGAGGGCTATGCCACGGCGCTGGGCATCGGCATTCAGAACATACCCGAAGGCTTTGCCGTGGGGAGCGCGCTGGCGTTGCGCTACCCGCCGATATGGGCCTTTGCCGGAGCGCTGGCCTCAGGGTTGGTGGAGCCTGTCTTCGGGGCCTTGGGCGCGGCGCTGGTGCATCGCTACGCCATGCTGCTGCCCATCGCCCTGTGCCTGGCGGCAGGCGCGATGATCAGCGTCGTGATGGACCAGATCGCGCCGGAACTGGGCGAGGACGGGCAGTCGGCGCAGGCGAGCCTGCTGGTCGGCCTTGCGGTCATGGCCTGCCTTGACATTGCGCTGGGTTGAAGGCGGTTCGGCGCGGCGCCAGGCTCGCGGAGTGAAAAGCGCGGCCGCGCTAACATAGGGTTGCGACACCGGAGTCCTCCTTCGGCCCGCCGGGCGTTGTCGCAGCGACAGCCCTGTAGAAGGAGAACCCCATGCCTTGTTCCAGCATGCCGCGTCCCGCATCCACTGCCATGATCCTGATTGCGGCCTCCGCCCTGCTTTGCGCTTGCAGCCCCGCCGCGCAGAATGAAAATGGCAGGGTGCCGGGCGGGACCAACCAGCAGGAGGCGATCAATGCCGCCGGCGACATGGGCGGCGCGAACGCGATGCCGGGCATCGGCGCTCCCGGCGCGGGCGGCAACGGGACGCAGCCATGAGCGGCGGCGGCGCGTTCCGGCCCGGCCTGCCCGCCTTCCTGGCCCTGCTGGTCCTTTCCGGCTGCAACCAGACCGACGGCGCGTCGGAGCAGGGGCCGGCCAATGGCAGCGCCACGGTGGCCAAGCATTATGAAGGGCCGAAGCCCGAAGGCGTTTCCCGCCCCGACGAGGCGGTCACCACCACCTTCTACATCCCGCAGGCGGCGATCGGCGACATGTATGAGATGGAGGCGGGCAAGATCGCCATGGTGCGCGCCCGCGCGCCCGAAGTGAAGGCATTTGCGCGGATGATGGTCGCCGACCACCAGCGGAGCAGCGATCGGCTCCGGCGCTTCGTCGCCGACAATCCGGTCAACATCGCCATTCCGCGGAATATCGATGCGCGTCGCCGGGCGATGCTGGGCCAGCTCAACGGCGCGGGGGACCGGGAATTCGACAGCGTCTATGTCGGCCAGCAGGCCGCGGCGCATCTGGAGGCGTTCAACCTGCAAAGCAGCTATGCCAGGCGGGGCGATTATCCGGCGCTCAGGAAGATGGCGGGGGAGATGGTTCCCGTGATTGCGGCGCACCGCAAGCAGGCGGAGGCGCTGGACGCCAGATTCGGTCCGACCGCGCGGTCGGTTCCGGCCGGGCAATGACGCGCGGAGGTTATCATAAGTTAATGTGCGGCTGAGGCGACGCGCCTATCCCTTTCCCTGGGGGCGATATTGTCGCAGGCGCAAGAACAATGGACCGGATCTTCACGAACGTCGCCACCAGCAGCGCACGGCTGATGGGACAACCCCATGCTTTCATCCTGTCGACTTTGCTGATCATTCTATGGGCCGTGTCGGGGCCGTTTCTTCACTACTCCGACACATGGCAGTTGATCGTGAACACTGCGACGACGGTGCTGACCTTCCTGGCCGTCTTCCTGATCCAGAACAGCCAGAACCGCGACGGCGCGGCCATGCAGGCGAAGCTGGACGAGATCATCCGGTCGCTGGACAAGGCGCGGGTGGAATTCGTCGGCATCGAACATCTGACCGACGCGCAGATCGCCGCGATCCGAGACGCGCTGGAACGCGACATCAAGGACAAGTCCGGCCGCGAAGGGTCGATCGGACCCACGGTCGAGCGCCTGCTCCAGCGTTATTGAGCGGCGCTATGCGGCGAGGCGGCTCAGCTTGAACCGGATTTCCATCGTCAGGCCGGCATCCTTCCACGATCGGACGAGGGTGCCGCCCGTGCCCTTGAGCGACGCCTGTTCCAGCGCCGTTCCGAAGCCTTCGCGATCCGGCGTCCGGTCCAGGCGGGGGCCGCCGCATTCCGCCCAATGGATGATCGCATCGTCATCCTGAACGCTGACGGTGACGTCCAGCCGGCCGTCCGGGGTCGAGAGCGCGCCATATTTGGCGGCATTGGTCGCCAATTCGTGCAGCAGCAGCGCGACCGAGGTGAACGCGCCGCCGCCGACGGGCAGGTCCGTGCCCTTCACGAATATGCGCTTGCGCTCATCCGCCAGTTCGTGGGGAGCGACGATGGCCTCCAGCAGCGAGAACAGGGTGGTGGAGCTTTCCGTCGTCCCTTCATTGTCCAAGTCGGGCAAGGTGAGTTGATGCGCGGCGGCGAGGGCCATCAGCCGCGCCGTCAGGTCGCTTGTCAGTTCCCCGACATCATGCGCGCCGCGCGCGCTCAGCGCCACCAGCCCTGTGGCCAGGGCGAAAAGATTTTTGACGCGGTGACGCATCTCCTTGAGCAACAGCATCTGTTGCGCGGCGGCGCGTTTCTGGGCGGTGATGTCGCGGGCGATTTTCGAGGCGCCCAATATCTGCCCCGCCGCGTTGCGGACGGGGGACACGGTCAGGGATATTTCGATGAGCGTGCCGTCCTTGCGGCGGCGGACCGTCTCGAAATGATCGATCCGCTCGCCGGCGCGCAGGCGCGCGAGGATATGCTCCTCCTCATGCAGGCGGTCTTCGGGAATGACGATCGTCACCGGCCTGCCGATCGCTTCCTCGGCGGAATAGCCGAACAGGCGGGACGCGCCCCGGTTCCAGGTGGTGATGACCCCGTCCAGCGTCTTGCTGAGAATGGCGTCGTCGGAATTTTCCACAATGGCGGCCAGCCAGGCTCCGGCGTCGATTTCCGATGTCCTGTCCGACCTGTCTGCCTTGATCGCTATATCCGGTAGATCCGACAATCCTGCTTCCTTGCGTCCGCCCTGTCGGGCGCTAGAAGGCTGCATGGAAAGCCAGCCTCGATGGGCCGCTTATAATGGCCGTTCATTGCTGTGCACTTAACCAGATTAAGCATCCGGTCGTGGTCGCGCCGGCTTTTTCCCGGCCGTCAACGCACCTGTCGCTCCGGAACGGGCGGGGCCTGGTGACAAGCCATGCCCTCCGGCTCCATGGTGGTGGGGGAGCCGAGCGAATGGGAAGGCGGATCGTCGGATTTGCGCGGATCGCCGGGGAACACCGGCAACATCTTCCCGGTCTTCCGGTCCAGTGCGCGGGCCACGACGATGTCCGCCACCGTCGCGCCCATGACGAAGGCGATCGGCGCCCAAAGCGGCCGGCGCCGGCTGGCGAGCGCGAGCGCCGCAAGGTCCAGCGCATCGCCGGCCACGCGGTTCCAGACCCGCGTGGAATGCGCCGGCGCTGCCAGGATGCCGGCGCCGGACAGCAGTTCGCGTGCGCCGAACAGTCTTATCGTGGCGCGGGCGGCGGCATGGTCATGGCCCAGCCGCCTGGCGATGGCGCGCGGCCGGACGACTTCCGCCAATCCCAGTCCTATGGAGAAAAGACCCAGCCCAAGGCTCCAATGCTTCGGTTCCATCTGCAACCAGCCTCCTGGGCAGGAGAACGGCGGGTCGCGAAGGCGGGTTCCCGATGGCGCCGGATGCCTTCTAATGCATGTTAGGGCGGATGTCCTATGTTCCGGCGCGCAATGGCGGAGTTCGGACGAGGAATATCATCGACCTGAATGAAAACTGATGAACTGGCGGAGGATGCGACAGTCGGCATCCGCTTCATCCAAGTGGAACACAGCCGCCTCATGGTTCGTTCTCGCGTCCTCAAGAAACGAATACAGGAGAGTATATGCGTGAGATCAGTTTTTCCATGCGTGCTTTCGCTGCCGCATCAGCCCTGTTCCTGGCGAGCACGCCCGCAATGGCCGGCGACGAGGAGCGCGCTCTTGCCGCGATTGCGCAGGCCCAGGGCAAGATCGACGCGGCGGGCAAGCTGAAGGCCGGCGACTTCGATCCGGCGGTGCTGGCGAAGGCGCAGGCGTCCCTGCGTCTGGCGCAGGAGCAGCTCAAGAGCGGCAAGGAGCAAGCTGCCATCCGGGCGGCGGTCGAGGCGCAGCAATTTGCCGATACCGCGATCGGCGAAAGCCGCCTGCGCGCCGAAGCCGATGCGCGGATGCAGGCGTCGACGGCCGC
>NZ_ATDO01000121.1:0-38832 GCF_000445085.1 Sphingobium sp. HDIP04
CCCGCGCCGCCGCGGCCGTGCCCGCTACCACCACGGTGACCACCGAAACCGTCAAGACCGCCCCCGTCACGGCGCGCAAGGCGGCCCCGGTCAAGCGCAAGGTGGTGCGGCGAACGACAAGCCCGGTCCGCGCTTCCGTGGTGGAGAAGACGACCACGACCGTCACCCAGCGCTGAACGGCCAATGGCGCACATGGCGGCTTTCCGAACGGGAGCCGCCATGTTTCGCGCATGACGACCGATCGGGTCGGAACAATCGCGGGCGGCGCGACTTATCAGGCTGACTTTACGCAGCGAGGCCGATCATGTTGTGGACCATCCTTGTCATCCTCCTCATCCTGTGGGCATTGGGCGCGTTCGTCATGCCGGTCGGCGGTGCGTTGATCCATCTGCTGCTGGTGCTGGCGCTGGTCGTGCTGATCTATCAGCTTGTGGCGGGCCGACGGGTTCCCTGATCTCTTAAGTTCAGCACGTCCTGAGTAATGTCGGTATTTATCGCGGCAGTCGTTGCGGCGGGCGCATGAAGAGTTGATCCGGATCAGTATGTTTTTTCAGGAACGCACCCGCGATCCGGGATTTTTAGCCATGATGAATGAGAGGTTTTATCGTGGCGACATTATGGGAATATCACGGATCACAATTTTTGCAGCAGCGTTTTCAGGAGGAACTTTCCTATTGGAATCGCGAGCGGCTGTCGCCGGCATTTCCGTCGGACATGACGGCGGACAGGTTCGACCGTGACCGGCGCATGCTCCGGCTGGAGCATGGCTTCATCGAGGAACTGCGCGCCGAGGTCCGCGAGAAGGCGGCGCGGGCGCCGACCGATCCCGACGGGTTCATCGCCTGGTTCGAAGGGCTGAAGGAAAGCGGGCCGGGCCAGCACGATCCGCTTTTCCCCTGGCTGGCGCAGGAAGCGAGCCGGGACGAAATCCGGTGGTTCCTCTCGCAGGAGGCGGCCGGGGAAGCAGGGTTCGACGATCTGGTCGCGCTGACCCAGGTGAAGCTGCCGCCCCGCGCCAAGCTGGAACTGGCGCGCAATTATTGGGACGAGATGGGTCGGGGCAACGCCAAGGGCATGCATGGGCCGATGCTGAGCCAGTTGGTCGACATACTGGACCTCGACATCGGCATCGATAGCACCGCGTGGCAGAGCCTGGCCCTCGCCAATGCGATGACGGCTATGGCGACGTCGCGCTGCCACGCATGGCACAGCGTGGGCGCGCTGGGGGTGATCGAGCTGACCGCGCCCGGCCGCTCCGCGCATGTCGCCCAAGGCCTGCGCCGCATCGGGCTGAGCGGCGGCGAAAGGCGTTATTTCGATCTGCACGCCGTGCTGGACGTGAAACATAGCCGCGACTGGAACGATGAGGCCATAGCGCCGCTTGTCGCCGAAGACCCCCGGCGGGCGACCGCCATGGCGGAAGGCGCGCTGATCCGCCTGCGATGCGGGCAGCGTTGCTTCGAGCATTATCGCGCCCATTTCGGGCTGGGATGAGGCGCGATGTCGGCGAACCCCAAAATCCTGCTGGTGGAGGATGATCCGGCGGTAGCCGGCATCATCGCAGAGTTGCTGGAGGAGGCGGATTACGAAGTGGACGGTCCCCATGCCAGCCTGGCCGACGGCATGGCGGCGGTCGCTGCGGACTTCCCGGCGGGCGCAGTGCTCGACGTGCGGGTGGGGGATGGGGACGTCGGCCTGCTGGCCGACGATCTGGACCGATATGACATCCCTTATCTGTTCTGCACCGGCGTCTTTGCGCATCCCGCGCTGGATGCCCATCCCGGCGCGCCGCTGGTGCCCAAATGGGCCTTGTCGCGACAGTTGATCGATGCCCTGCGCCGGATCGTGCATTAGAAAGAGGATGCCCCCATGAGCGCGCCAGATGGAAAGGGCGATACGGCCGAAACCCTGTCGCCGATCATCTCCGAAGATATTGAGAAGGCCGCCGCCGCATTGCTGAAGGACTGCTGTTCCGCGGAACTGACCCTGGCGACGGCGGAAAGCTGCACCGGCGGGTTGCTTGCGTCGCTGCTGACCGATGTGGAGGGCGCAAGCCATGCCTTCGAGCGCGGCTTCGTCGTCTATAGCGAGGATGCCAAATGCGAATTGCTCGGCATCCGCAGCGAGCGGATCGAGGCCTGCGGCGCGGTCAGCCGGGAGGTGGCGGTGGCGATGGCCGAAGGCGCCATCGAACGGTCCCATGCGGACATCGCCCTTGCCGTAACCGGCTATGCCGGCGCGGCGTCGCCGGGGGAGGAGGCGGGCCTGGTCCATTTCGCCTGCGCCAGGCGCGGCGGATCGACGGCGCATCGGGAGGAACATTTCGGCGATATAGGGCGAGGGCCGGTGCGGATCGGCGCGATCCGGGTCGCGCTGGAGATGATGAGGCAGGCCCTTGAGCAAGGTTGAGGATTTCGCGTCGATCCATAGCCACGGCCTGGTCCGCATCGCGGCGGCGACGCCCAGGGGCAGCGTCGGCGATGTGGGAGCCAATGCGCGGGAGATCCGCGCGCTGGCGCAGCAGGCGGCGGACGGCGCGGCCGACCTGGTCCTGTTTCCCGAACTGTGCCTCTCCTCCTATGCGATCGACGACCTGCACTTGCAGGAGGCGCTGCTCGACCGGGTGGAGCGGGAAGCGGCGGCGCTGATCGAGGGGAGCGCCGGCTGGCCGGTGCTGCTGGTCGGCGCGCCGCTTCGCCGCGCCGGGCGGCTCTACAATTGCGCGCTGGTCATCGCGGACGGGCGGCTGCTGGGCGTGGTGCCGAAAAGCTATCTGCCCAATTACCGGGAATATTATGAAAAGCGCTGGTTCGCGCCCGGCGCCGGTCTTTCCGGGCTGGAGATCGATGTCGGCGGCCATGTCGCGCCGTTCGGCACGGACCTGCTGTTCGCGGCCGACGGCTATGCCGACTTCATCTTCCATGTCGAGATCTGCGAGGATTTCTGGGCGCCGCTGCCGCCCTCCACCATGGGGGCGATGGCGGGTGCGCTGATCCTGTGCAATCTTTCGGCATCCAACATCACCATCGGCAAGGCGCGCGACCGGCATCTGCTCTCCGCCTCCCAATCGGTGCGCTGCCAGGCGGCCTATGCCTATTCGGCGGCGGGCGCGGGCGAGAGCACCACCGACATGGCCTGGGACGGGCAGGCCATGGTGCATGAACTGGGCGAACTGCTGGCGGAATCGGAGCGCTTCGGGGATGCGGCCGAGCTGCTTTATGCCGATGTCGATGTGCAACGCCTGCGGCTGGAGCGGATGCGCAACGGCACTTTCAACGACAGCGCCGTCGTCGCGGGCCATCCGGAAACCCGCTTCCGCACCGTCCGTTTTCCCTTTCGGCGCAGTGGCGGGGACGTGGGCTTGCATCGGTCGCTCACCCGCTTTCCCTTCGTCCCTGCCGATCCGGCGCAGCTTGCGGCGGATTGCTACGAGGCTTTCAATATCCAGGTCGAGGGGTTGGTCACGCGCTTTCGGGCCACGGCGGGCAAGCATTTCGTCATCGGCGTGTCGGGCGGGCTGGATTCCACCCACGCGCTGATCGTCGCCGCCAAGGCCTGCGACCGGCTGGGCCTGCCGCGCTCCGCCATATTGGGCTATACCATGCCGGGCTTCGCCACGGGCGAACTGACCAAGGGCAATGCCTGGGCGCTGATGAACGCGCTGGGCGTCGCGGGGGAGGAGATCGACATCCGTCCCGCCGCGCGCCAGATGCTGAGCGACATGGGCCATCCCTTCGCGCTGGGAGAGCCGGTCTATGACGTGACCTTCGAAAATGTGCAGGCGGGGCTGCGCACCGACTATCTGTTCCGGTTGGCCAATCGCCATGGCGGCTTCGTGGTGGGCACGGGCGACCTCAGCGAACTGGCGCTGGGCTGGTGCACCTATGGCGTGGGCGACCAGATGAGCCATTATGCGGTCAACAGCGCCATTCCCAAGACGCTGATCCAGTTCCTGATCCGCTGGTGCATCGCGACCGGCCAGTTCGACGCGGCGACCGCCCGGATATTGGACGCGATAGTGCATACCGAAATCTCGCCCGAACTGGTGCCGGCGGGGGAGGACGGCGCCTTGCAGAGCACGGAGGATCGGGTCGGCCCCTATGCGCTCAACGATTTCTTCCTGCATCACATTGCGCGCCTGGGCCTGCCGCCGTCGAAGGTCGCCTTTCTGGCATGGCACGCCTGGCGGGACGCCGGGAAGGGCGCGTGGCCGGCCGATTATCCGGAGAGCGCCAAATGCGCCTATGACCTGCCGACGATCCGCCATTGGCTGGAGAATTTCCTCCACCGCTTCTTCGCGATCAGCCAGTTCAAGCGGTCCGCGCTGCCCAATGGGCCGAAAGTCTCCTCCGGCGGCGCGCTGTCCCCCCGCGGCGACTGGCGGGCGCCGTCGGACGGGACTGCGACTGTCTGGATCGACGAATTGGCCCATGGCCTGGATGGCGATGAAAATAGAGCCTGATCCACGTCGAAGTCTTCACTCGGCGCTGTGACCACATGTTGGAACAATAGTCTGAATACGGATTTTATGATCGATGCCGATATTTCACATTCACCTGTTCAACGACGATAATGTGATCGACGAGGCCGGCCAGCAATTCGCCGACGTGGCGGAGGCGCGGGCCGAAGCCGTCCGCAGCGGACGCGAAATCATCGCGGAACATGTCATTCACGGTCGGCCGATCAACCTGGATCATCATCTGGTCCTGCAGGACGATCAGGGCCGAAGGTTGGAAACGATATATTTCCGCGATGTCGTGACGTTCGATGGCTGACCTGCGAGGATTCCGCGGGGCGCCCCTGTCGCGCATCATCGCCTTGCGGCCCCTGCGTCCCATGATGTGGAGCGTCGGCTGATGCCGCATCCAGCCTTGCAACTGTTCCTCAACCGCCTTCTGCTTCGCTCTGCGCTGGCGGAGGAGGAACGGCAGGCGATCCTGTCGATGCGCGTCCATCCGGCGCAGGTGTCGCCCAATGTCGACATCGTCCCTCCCGGCCGTCTGGTGACCTATTCCTGCCTGGTGGCGGAGGGGCTTGCAGGGCGGTTCGGGCAGTTGCCGAGCGGCCTGCGCCAGATCACGGCGATGTATATTCCCGGCGACATGTGCGACCTGCATTCCGCGATGCTGCCGCGGGTGGAATGGGCGTTGCAGGCCCTGTCGGCGCCGCTTGCCTATCTGAAGATCCCGCATGAGGAATTGCTGCGGGTATCGCGAACCTATCCCCGCGTGGCGGAGGCCTTTTGGCGCGACTGCGTGGTCGACGCCTCCATCATCGCGCAATGGGTGGTCAGCCTGGGCAGGCGGGACGCGACGGCGCGCACCGCGCATCTGCTGTGCGAAATGGCGTTGCGCCTGGAATGCGCGGGTCAGGGCTCGCGCGAGGCCTTCGAACTCAAGGCGACGCAGGCGCACATCGCCGACGCGCTGGGCATCACGCCGGTGCACATGAACCGCGTCGTCCGCGGGCTGAGGCTGCAGGGCGTCCTGTCCTGGACCGGGCGCACCATCCGCGTGCTGGACTGGGACGGCCTCGTCCGCATCGCGAGCTTCGACAGCGGTTATCTGGAAATCCCTCGGGAATAGCTCATGGCAGCCAGCTTGCCGCCAGCGACAGGGCGCAGAGGAAGGTGACGCCGGTCGTCGTCCAGCCCAGCAGGTTGGTCCAGCGGCCATTGGTGCGCGCGCCGACCACGCCGGGGCGGTTGGTGAGCAGCATCATGAGCAGCAGCAGCGGCGGCACGGAAAAACCCTGGACGATGCCCGACCAGACCAGCGCCTTCATCGGGTTGAAGCCCAGGAAGTTCATCGCCACAGCCAGCACCGTCACCGCCGCGATGATGGCATAGAACAGCCTGTTGTCCTGCGGCGCGTCATGCAGGCTGCCCGCGCGGCCCAGCCCCTGCACCACGTCATAGGCCGCGCCCGTGGTCATCACCGGGACCGCCAGGAAACCCACCCCTACCACGCCGGCGGCGAAGAGGAATTTCGCGGCCTGACCGGCGATGGGCTCCAGCGCGGCGGCGGCGTCGGCGGCGGTCTCGATCTCCGTCCGTCCGGCGGCGTGGAGGGTGATGCCGGTCGCGAGCAGGATGAAATAGAGGATGAGGTTGGAAAAGATCATGCCGGTCAGCACGTCGCGGCTCGTCCGCTTCATCTCCGACGCGGTCGCGCCCTTGCGCTGCCAGAGTCGGCGGCGGCCCAGGGCGATCTGCTCCTCCACCTCCTGATTGGATTGCCAGGTGTAGATATAGGCGGAAAGCGAGGTGCCTATGCAGGCGACGATCAGCGACAGCGATTGCGCATCGATCCTGAGCGCGGGGATGAAGGTGGCGCGCAGCACCGCGACCGGATCGGGCCGGGCCATGACCGCCGCCGCCACATAGGCGAGGAGGATGAGCGCCAGCCAGCGGAACACGCGCCGGATGAGCATGTAGGAACCGAAATATTGCAGCGCGAAGATGATCGCCGCCGCGCCCACCACGATCAGCGGCACCGGGATCGGCACCAGCAGGTTGAGCGCCGCGCCGATGCCGCCCAGGTCCGCCGCCGCCTCTATGATGTTGCCGGCGAAGGCGAGCGTCACCAGAGGCAGCAGCAGCCAGCGCGGGAACTGATCGCGGATGCAGGCGAACAGGCCCTTGCCATAGACCTGCCCGATCTTCGCCGACAGATAGACGACGACATACATCATCGGCAGCAGGACCGGCGCGATCCACAGAAAGGCAAGGCCGTAGCGCGCCCCAGCGCTGGCATAGGTGCCGATCGCGGAAGGATCGTCGTCGGCGGCGCCCGTCACGATGCCGGCGGCAAGCATCTTCATGACGCCCCGGCGCGGCCTGTCCATCGGCATGCCGGTTTTCAGCGGTTCACGGGATTGGGCAGTCAATTTCCACCTCGAACGGGCAAAGCCGTGGTTCAACACGGCAGGCACGGCAGGAGGTGCATGGCCGTTAATCCATGATAGCGGGCCGGTTTCCAATATGCGCCGATGCCGGATTTTCGATCACATGGGTTAGCGGATCGGCGGGGTGGCGCCGCCGGACCGGAACGCGCTCCGCCGGACGGGAATTGGGGCGGCATGGCGGATCAAATGGCAGATTGGGCGGCTGCGATGCGGGCGGGGGACCATGCCGCCGCCTGGGCGATTTCGGAACGGGAACTCCAGCGCCGCGACCCGGCCCGCCGGGACGATCAGGCGCTGCCTTATCATCAGCGCTGGGTATGGGACGGGCGGCCCTATGAGGGCAGGCATTGCCTGGTGCGCTGCTATCATGGGTTGGGCGACAGCATCCAGTTCGCCCGCTTCCTGCCGATACTCGCGGCGCGCGCGGCGTCGCTGACGGTGGAGATGCAGCCGCGCCTGATCGACATCATCGCCGGACCGGGCGGCGTCGTCCGCTTTCTCCCCTTTCTGGACGCCCATCCGATGCCGCCGTCAGAATGCGACCTGGAGATCACCGAACTGGACTTCGCGCTTCGGCTGACCCCAGCCGATGCGCCGATGCCCTATCTCGCGCCGGAAAGGGGCGTGCTGCCGCATGGTTGCGTCGGGCTTTGCCATGGCGCTGGGTCATGGGACGCGGCGCGTTCCATACCGCCGCACCTGCTGGCGCCGATCTGCGCCATGGCGCCCTGCATCAGCCTGATGCCCGAACCGACGACGCTGCCCGTGCTGAACCCGGACGGATGCCCCTTCGACATGAAGGCGACGGCGGCGCTGGTCGCCGCGACGGAGCTTGTCATAACCGTGGACACGATGATCGCGCATCTGGCCGGCGCCATGGGCAAGCCGACCTGGCTGCTGCTGAAGTCCGATCCCGACTGGCGCTGGCCGGTGGGCGCGCGCGGCACGCCCTGGTATCCGTCCATGCGCATTTATGCCCAGCAGAGCGCCGGGGACTGGGAAACACCATTGGCCGAACTGGCGCGCGACCTTGCCGCCCATCCGGCGATCACAGCGGAAAGGTAGCTGAACATGGGAGGCATGCCGACCCCGTCCGTGCCCGTGTCCTGGGGGGAGTTGCTGGACAAGATGACGATCCTGCAGATCAAGCAGGAGCGGATCGCCACGCCCGCGGCGCGGGACAATGTGGGCAGGGAATATCGGATGCTGAGCGCCATTGGCGGGCAGGCCCTGCGGGATGGGGCCGTGGGCGGACTGGTCGAAAGCCTGAAGCGGGTGAACGAGGCGCTTTGGGAAATCGAGGACGCGATCCGGGGGGAGGAGGCGGCGGCGCGGTTCGGCGCGTCCTTCATCGACCTTGCCCGGTCGGTCTACCGGATGAACGACCGGCGCGCCGCGATCAAGCGGGAGATCAACCGCCTGCTGCAATCCGAACTGGTGGAGGAAAAAAGCTATGCCGCCTGCGCGGGGGATTGAGATGCGGCGGCTGGGCGTCCTGACATTCCACCGTTGCATCAACTACGGTTCCTATTGGCAGGCGCGCTGCCTGGTCGAGGGATTGCGCGGCATGGGCGTCGAGGCCGAATTGCTGGACCATGACTCGCCGCGCGTCACCCGGGCCGAGCTTCGCTGCGCGCTCAGCCCCACCCTGCCGCAGCGGACGCCGCGCAGCGATTTTCCGGCCTATGCGCGCAAGACCCGGAAATTTCGCGAGGCGTTCGAGCGATTGCCCCTGTCGCGCCGGTTTCCCATCGATCGGCCGGAAGAGATGGGGGATTATGACGCCGTCATCGTCGGCAGCGACGAGGTGTGGAACCTGCGTCATCCCTGGTATGGCGGCTGTCCGGCCTTTTACGGAACGGGGGTTCGCGGAACGCTGATCTCCTATGCGGCCAGTTTCGGCAACCAGAATGCGTCGGATGGACTGTCCGACCATTGGGCCAGGCAGATCGGCAACTTCGCCTCCATTTCCGTGCGCGACGAAAACAGTCGCCGGATGATCAGAACCGCGCTGGGGCATGATCCCGACGTCGTGCTGGATCCTTGCCTGCAATTTCCCGGACCGGCAGCGCGCAGCGGCGCGTCCGGCGAAGGCTATGTGGCGCTTTACGGTCATAATTTTCCGGAATGGTTCCGGCTTTCCGTCCGCAACTGGGCAAGGGCGCGGGGGCTGCCCATCCGCAGCATAGGCTATCGCAACGACTGGGCGGACGAGCAATGGCTGGAGGCAGGACCGCTGGAGTTTGCCGAGCTGATGGCGGGCGCGGACGCGGTCGTCACCAATTTCTTCCACGGCTGCGTCTTCGCTTTGCTGAATCGGCGTCCTTTCGTCGCGGCGCCGTCCGCCTACCGCATGAACAAGGTGCGCGACCTGATGCAGGGGCTGGGCGCGGAACGGCACATGATCCTGCCGGAGGATGATGACCGGACCGTCGCCCGCCGCCTCGACGAACCGCCCGCGCCGGCGGTGCGGCAGCGCATCGATCGATTGCGGGCGCGGTCGAGCGATTTCCTGCGCCGGGCGCTGGCGATGGCGTCATGAGCGCTGCCGCGGTCAGCCCCCGCGACATGGTTTCGTCGGGCCTCTGCATCGGCTGCGGCGGTTGCGTCGCGCAGGCCCGACCGGGACAGGCCCGGCTGGAATGGAATAAGGACGGGCATCTCAATCCGGTCGGCGACCGGGACTGGTATCGGCGGCCCAGCGAAGGCCTTTCGGCATGCTGCCCTTTCTCTCCGCGCGCCATGGATGAGGATGAGATCGCCCGGCGGCGCTTTCCGGCGGCAGCGGCGCAGGATGATCATATCGGCCGTTTCGATGCCGCCTATGTCGGCCATGCCGCCGAAGCAGGTTATCGCGAGAGGGGCAGTTCCGGCGGCATGGTAAGCTGGGTCGCGGGCGAACTGTTGCGGCGGGGGATGGTGGACGGCGTAGCGCATGTGACGCGGGCCGATCCCGCGACCGAGGGGCGTCTGTTCCGCTATCGCATAGCGCGCGATCTTCCCGCTTTATGGGAGGGCGCGCAGTCGCGCTACTATCCCGTCGACATGGCCGACGTGCTGCGCGAGATCCGGGAGGTGCCGGGCCGCTATGCCGTCGTCGGCATTCCCTGCTTCATCAAGGCGGTGCATCTCGCCTGTGACGCCGATCCGTTGCTGCGGGCGCGCATCGCCTTCACCTTGGGCCTGGTGTGCGGGCATATGAAAAGCCGTCATATGGTGGCCAGCTTCGCCCGGCAGATGGGTCTGCGCCCGGCGTCGGTCCGGCAGATCGACTATCGGGTGAAGGACGCGGCGCGGCCGGCCAACTGGTACAGGGCGCGGCTTGCCGACCACGCCGGCGAGCAGCGGATGCAGGATTGGTGGCACCTGGTGGATGGGGACTGGGGGGCGGGATTCTTCCAGAACCGCGCCTGCGACTTTTGCGACGATGTGGTGGCGGAGACCGCCGACATCGCTTTCGGCGATGCCTGGGTGGAGCCCTATTCCTCCGACGGGCGCGGCACCAATGTCGTGGTGGTGCGATCGTCCGCGCTGCATGCGATGCTGCGCGAAGGGATCGATGCGGGAAGGCTGGCCTTGCAGCCCGTCGCCGCCGGTTTCGTGCGGGAAACGCAGGCGGCGGGCTTCCGCCAGCGGCGGGAAGGGCTGGCCTATCGGCTTTGCTGGCGGAAGGCGGGCGTCCGGCCGCGCAAGCGCGTACGGCCGGGCAGCGCGGGCCTGCCGTGGCGGCGCAGGATGATCTATCGGCTGCGCCACGCGATCAGCAGGGGCAGCGGCAGGGTGTTCCGGCTGGCCGAGGCTGTGGGCAGGCCCGGCCTGTTCCTGCTCTGGGCGCGGGCCATGCTGAAGCTCTACCACGGCCTTGCTTATTCGCGGGGATGGCTGGGGAGGGTGTTGGATCGTTTCGCGTGACCCTTGGCCGCAATGGTCAGCGAGCGACCGTTACAGCCTTACCCCTTGTCGCGTTCCACGAATTTGTTGAACCGGCTTTCCTTCCCGTCCTTCGTCTTGTCCTGATAGAGGAAGGCGAGATTGTTCTCATCGAAGATGCGGAAGAATTCATCCCACTCGATTTCGTCCAGCGCCTCATCCTTCTCGCGAAAGTCGATGCGCAGCAGGCCGCCGCCCTTGCCATTGTCTTCCGTCGCTTTGACGACTGCAGGGCGGCCGCCGCGATCCTCCACCCATTTGCGGATGGTGTCATGGTCGGTGGTCGTGTCCGATGCGCTCATGATGAATTCCTTTCCTTATCCCGTCGCGGCGGCGTAGATGCCGTCCATGATGTCGGCCACATGCCCCAGTTCTTCGCATCCCGGATCGAAGCGGGGGGAGCGGGCCAGCTTTTCGGCCCATTCCGCCGCCATCCGGCCGCCCCATGGATCGCCAGGCTCGGACAGCGCCTCCCGCGCCGTGCCGCGGAACAGCTCTGCCCGGAAGTCGTAGAAGGAGCCGCCGATGTTGCGGAAGGCGGCGCCCGCCTTGTCGCCGTAGAAATCGGCGGCGATCACCGCATCCTGCCCCGCATGGAGGTTCCAGGAGCAGGCGATCCGGACCATGCGCCCGTCCGCCAGATGCAGCGTCGCCATGCCGAGATCCTCGACCTGCCGGCCGCGATCCTCCAGCGGGCGTCCTTTCGCGAATAGGGCGGCCTCTATCCGCTCCACCTCAGGGAAGTCGAGCACCCAGAGCGCCAGGTCGATCAGATGCACGCCAAGATCCATCATGCAGCCGCCGCCCGACAGTATGGGATCGTAGAACCACGGCTTGTCCGGGCCATAGGCGTTGTGGAAGATGAGGTCGACGGCATGGACATGGCCCAGTTGGCCGGCGCGGACATGATCCCGCAGGGCGCGCATTCCTGCGGTGCCGCGATAGGACAGGTCGACGCCCAGCAGCCGGTCGGCGGCGCGGGCGGCGTCGATCACTGCGCGGACCTCCGCCCCGGTGCGGCCCAGCGGCTTCTGGCAGAAGACCGGCACGCCCCGCTCCAGCGCGCGGATCGACTGTTCTGCGTGGAGCGCGCTGGGGGTGGCGATGACGATGCCGTCGAGCGGCTGTTCCAGCAAGGCGTCGAGCGAGTCCAGCCGCACCGCATCGGGAGCGAGCAGGGCTGCCTCCGCACCGTTGCCGGGCAGGGCGTCGGCAATGGCGGCGGCCTCTATCCCGCCGGTCGCCAGCATGGCCTCCATCCGGTTGCGGCCGATCCAGCCCACGCCCAGAAAGCCGATGCGCGGGCGGGTGAGGAGGGCGGGGGCAGGGGCGATGGCGGCACTCATGGGACGATGATCGCTTTTACGAAGCCGTCCGGCTTGTCCCGCGTGGCGTCCAGCGCCTCGCCCAGCCGGTCGAGCGGATAGCGGTGGGTGATGAGCGGCGCGGGATCGATGCGGCCGGAAGCGACGGCCGCCACCGCTTCCCTCATCCCCTCGACATAGGCCGCCGGATCGCGCTCATGCGCGTTGATGACGTCGATGCCGCGCCAGTTCCACAGCCACATGTTCACCTGGCGCGGCCCGTCCTGATGATAGCCCGCGACGATCAGCTTGCCGCGTTCGGCGGTGAGTTCGCCCGCCAGGTCGAGCGGCCATTGCTTGCCCACCGCCTCTATCGTCCGTTCGCAGAAGCGTCCTTCGGTGAGCGCGCCGACCCGATCGATGATCGCCTGATGATCGTCCATCGCGATCGTCTCCGCCGCGCCGTGATCGCGGGCGAGGTCGAGCGAGGAGGGGCGCCGCGAAATGGCGATGACGCGGGCTCCGGCCTCCGTCGCCAGCCGGGTGAGCAGCGCCCCCAGAAAGCCGATGCCGATGATCGCGACGGTATGGCCCAGCTGGATGTCGGCGCGGCGGAAGATGTTGAACGCGCAGCCCAGCGGTTCGCCGGGGAAAGGCAGTCCGTCCAGTTCGGACGGCAGCCGCACGATGGCGCTTTCGTCCACCAGATCATGGTCGGCATAGCTGGCATAGGAGAGCGCCGCCACGCGGTCCCCCACCGTTACGGAGGTCACGTCCTTCCCGATGGCATCGACAAAGCCCCAGCCCTCATGGCCGAGCGCGCCCGGCTCCAGCGGGAAGCCTTGCCATTCCGGTCCCGCCCAGGGGGTGAGGTTGGAGGCGCAGACGCCGCACCCCTCCAGCCTTATGCGGACCTGACCGGGGCCGGGCCGCGGCATCGGAACCCGGTCGATCCGCACCGCGCCGGGGCCGGTCACGACCGCCGCGCGCATCGTCGCCGCCTTTTCGGCCGTTTCGGGCTCCGCCATCAGCAATGCGCTCATTCCGCCGCCAGCGCTATCGCGCCCTCCCCACGAATGAAGGCCTCCAGCGCTTCATGCGCCCGGTCATCTGTCATCTGCATCGGCGGATGCTTGCAGAAATAGGCGGCCGCCGGATGGATGGGGCCGCCCAGACCGCGATCCAGCGCTATCTTGGCGCAGCGGATCATGTCGATGGCGACGCCCGCCGAATTGGGACTGTCCTCGACCGACAGGCGCAGTTCCAGGTTCATCGGCACGCCGCCAAAGAGTTGGCCTTCCATGCGCAGGAAACAGACCTTGTTGTCATTCTGCCAGGCGACATAATCGGACGGTCCGATATGGATATTCTCATCCTCCAGCCGGGTTTCCGCGACCGACTGCACGGCTTCGGTCTTCGAAATCTTCTTCGATTTCAGCCGCGAACGGTTCGACATGTTGAGGAAGTCGGTATTGCCGCCGGTGTTGAGCTGATAGGTGCGGTCCAGCTTCACGCCCCGCTTGGCGAACAGGTCGGTGAGTACCCGATGGACGATGGTCGCGCCCAGTTGCGCCTTGATGTCGTCCCCGATGATCGGCACGCCGGCCCGCTCGAACCGTTCCGCCCAATCCGGGTCGCTGGCGATGAAGACCGGGATGTTGTTGACGAAGGCGACGCCCGCCTCCAGCGCGCATTGCGCGTAGAATTCCGTCGCCTGCTGCGATCCCACGGGCAGATAGTTGAGCAGCACGTCCACCTTCGCCTCGCGCAGCCGCTTTACCACCTGTGCGCGGTCGGGTTCGGCGGCGTCGGCAGGCAGGAAGGTGCGCTCGTCGGGATGGTCGGCCATGTGGTCCGCGCAGCCGTCCAGCAGGCGGCCCATCTCCACCTTGACCCCGCTTGGGCGGATATCGCCGCAGAAGGTCTGGGTGCAATTGGGCCTGGCGAAGATCGCTTCGGCGATGTCGCGGCCGACCTTTCGCCGGTCGATGTCCCAGGCGGCGGCCAACCGGATGTCGCAGGGGCGATAGCCGCCCAGTTCCCAATGCATCAGGCCGCTATGGTCGTTGCTTTCAGCGCGATAGTGCGACAGGCCCTGCACCAGCGAACTGGCGCAATTGCCGACGCCGACGATGCCGATGTTGATGGCTTGCATGATGCGTCTCCGTCAGGCGGTGCGGGCGACCGGCTGGGCGGCCGATGCCGGGGCGTAGCGGTCGATCATCCAGGCGCAGAAATCCGCGAAGGCCTGGGGATCGTGGACCGCGCTGCTGTGATGGGGGGCGATGCCCAGATGTTCTGGCGTGAAGCAGAAGGTGACGGTGACGTCGAAATCGTCGAGCGCCTCCATCTGCCGGTCGAACCAGTCGACCGCATTGGGACGGAAGCTGTCGGCCCAGCTCAGGCCGGTGCGCAACTGCTTCACCCCCAGCCGCTTCATCCAGTCGACGGCATCGTCCAGGCGCGGATCATTGAAATGGAACCATTGCATCAGCCCCATCTCGCCAGCGACCCTGGCATAGTCGTCCAGCGCAGGCTTGGGCGTGCCGTCGGCGCGGATCAGCCCCATGTAGAAATGGCGGTAATAGCTCGATCCTTCCGCCTCGCGATGGCGCGTGGTCGCGCCCCATTCCTGCGGCAGGTCGTAAAGGCTGTACCAGTAGATGCGCGGCACCCGCCCGATCAGCAGTTCGGCGGTGCGGTTGAGCCCGAAGACCTGAACTTCCTCCGCGCCGAAGGAGCCGACGCCGACTTCCGTCACCCAGACCGGCTTGTCGGGCGCCACCGCCTCGATCTCCGCGATCCGGGCGGGCCAGTCGTTGAGCGGCCAGAGGTTCCAGTCGAGCGGGAAGCCGTGCACCGCCACGACATCCACCGCGTCCAGCGCACCATGGTCGCGCATCCGGTTCACCCAATGCGGATCGATGGGCGACATGCCGCCCAGCACGCGGGTCACGGCCGGATTGGCGTCGGCAATGGCGGCGCCCGCGCGGATCACCATGTCGGCATAGAGCGACCAGTCGGGGTCGACCTCCGGATCCCAATGCGACTTGTTGTTGGGTTCGTTCCAGATCATCGCGGCTTCGATCATGCGCCGGGTTCCTCCTCTGGTCCTTTGGCTGGATAGACGGCCGGCCTGCCCATCAGCTCCCCGAAGGGGACCGGGACGGCGCGGCAGAGATAGACCTCCTCCTCCGGCTCGGCCTCTATGGCGAAACCGGCGGCGCGCAGCAGCGCCTGCGCGCCGGCCTTGTTCGGCGCCCACCAGTTGGTCCAGTCATGCGCGAATTTCCGTTCGATGAAGTGCAGGCGGGGATAGGCCGGATTGTCGAAGAAGCCGGGCGGGCGGTTGGTGCCGGGGACGTGGAAAGGGTGATCCTCCGGCACCAGCAGCACGTCGGACGAACCCTGCTGCATGGTCTGGAACAGCAGCATGTCGCCCGCCACATGTTCGCGGATCAGGTCGAGCGCGAGCAGGGGGTGCCGCAGATGGTAGAGCACGCCCATGAAGATCACGATGTCGAAGCGGCGGCCGAGCTTTCCGACATCATAGACGGACAGGTTGCGGAACTCGATGCCATCATGGCCCAGCGCTTCGGCGGCGAAACGGGCCTGGGCAAGATAGCGGTCGTCGGAATCGATGCCGAGGACTTCCGCCGCGCCGCGGCGTTTCATCTCGATCGAATAGAAGCCGGCGTTGCAGCCAATGTCGAGCACCGATTTTCCCGACAGGTCTTCGGGAACGGCGTCCGCAAAGCGCGCGAACTTGAAGGCGGGATAATCGCCCAGGAAATGGTCCGGCGCGGTTTCCATGCCGCCGATGCGAAGATTGTGGAACCATGGGCCCAATTCTTCGATCTGGCGGCGCAATGCGTCGGTCTTGCGGTCGGCTGCGAGATTCACTGTCTTCATGCGGGCACCTCGTTCAATCGGGTCACGCTGCCGCCGGCCGCTCCCAGCAGGATCGTGCTGATCGAACCCGGATCGACCTCAAACCTCAGCAGATTGTCGAGGCTGAGGCCGAGATAATGCGCGATGGTCCCGCGGATGATGTCGCAATGGGTGACGCAGAGGATGGTGGCCCCCGTGTTTTCCCGCGCGACCGTTTCCAGATGCCGGACGGTCCGGGCGACTGCGCCGCCCATCGTCTCTCCGCCCGGCGTCGCGCTGGTGGAGCGGCTGCGGTTCCAGTCGCGCCAGCGCGGGTCTTGCTCCAGTTCCGGAAAGGACCGTCCGTTCCAGGAGCCGAAATCGACCTCGTCCAGATCGGGGGCGATGACGACCTCCAGCCCCAGGGCTTGGGCGATGATCGACGCGGTTTCCACCGTGCGCCGGCGCGGGCTGGCATGGATGGCGTCTATGCCGTGCAGGCCACGCCATGCCGCGACGCCGGCTGCCTGCACGCGGCCGCGCGCGGTGAGGGGCGACATGCCCGCCCGCCCGCTCAGCAGCCGCCCATATTCGCCATGCATCCCATGCCGGATCAGGTGAAAGCAGGTAAGCGGCGGTTCGCGGGAGGAAGACAGCATCAACATAGATGCTGCTTAACAGGATCGGGAGAAGGAAAGTTCCATAGACGTAATTCTCAAAAAGGTAAATGGAAACATTGTAAATAACCTGTGTGTTATCTGTATAACATGGATTATTCTCATGGGTTTGTACTGAGTGTATATTAAATGATTTCTCGAAATATTACCGGAACCTGGCGGTAGAAGAAGATGTTGATGGTCCCGTTGCCACGGTTGCGGGGAATGGAACGTTCCCGCAGCCAATCCTTGGCAAATCATCATCAATGAGGGGAGCGGCCGTGGAAAAGATACTTGTCACGGGTGGCGCCGGCTTCATCGGCCGGACGGTTTGCCGGGAATTGCTGGCACGCGGCCATGCCGTTCGCGTGCTGGACAGCATGATAGAGCAGGTTCACGGAGACATTGAACGGCCGGCCGATCTCGATCCGGAGGTCGAGCTGATCCGTGCCGACATACGCAACGGCCATGCGGTGGACCGCGCCTTGCAGGGTGTCGACGCCGTCATCCACCTCGCCGCCGAAGTCGGGGTCGGCCAGTCCATGTATGAGGTGGAGCGCTATACATCGGTCAACGACGTGGGCACCGCCGTCCTCTTCGAACGGCTGATCGACCGTCCGGTGCGGCGCGTGGTGACAGCCTCCTCGATGAGCATCTATGGCGAGGGGTTGTATCGCGACGAGGATGGCCGGATCGTCCAGGACGCGGAGCGCGGGTTGATCCGCGACAATCAGAAGATCTGGGATCCGGTCGACCGACAGGGTCGCCCGCTCACGCCCATCGCCACGCCGGAATGGAAGCAGCCCAATCTCGCCTCCATCTACGCGCTCAACAAATATGTGCAGGAACGCACGACCCATATCATGACCGCGCCCTATGGCATGGAGGGCGTCTGCCTGCGCCTGTTCAACGTCTATGGGCCGGGGCAGGCGCTGTCCAACCCCTATACCGGCGTTCTGGCGATCTTCGCGTCCCGCCTGCTGAACGGACAGAAGCCGATGATCTTCGAGGATGGCGGGCAGCGCCGCGACTTCGTGCATGTCGGCGACGTGGCGCGCGCCTTTGCCGACGCGCTGGAACTGCCGCAGGCGGCGGGCGGCACCTTCAACATCGGTTCCGGGCAGGACCGTTCCGTCACCGAAGTGGCGCAATCGCTTGCGCAGGCGATGGGCCGGAACGATGGGGAACCCGAAATCGTCGGCAAGGCGCGGACCGGCGACATCCGCCATTGCTTCTGCGACACCGGCAAGGCGGAGGAAGTGCTGGGCTTCAAGGCACGGCAGGACTTCCAGCAGGGCCTTGCCGTGCTGGCCGAATGGGTGGCGCGGCAGACCGCCGACGATCGCGTCAACCAGGCGCGGGCGGAGCTGGAAGCGCGGGGGCTGGTCGCGTGAAGCGCGCCGACGGAAGGCCCGTGCTGGTCACGGGCGGCGCCGGTTTCATCGGCTGCAACATCGCCGACCGGCTGGCGGGGCAGGGCGAGCAGGTCATCATCCTTGACTCGCTGGCCCGGCCTGGCGTCGAACGCAACCTTGCCTGGCTGGAGCAGCGCCATGGCGCGGCGATCACGCCCGTCATCGCCGATGTGCGCGACGATGCGGCGGTGGACCGGGCGGTCGCCGGCGCAAAGGCGGTCTTCCACATGGCCGCGCAGGTTGCCGTCACCACCAGCTTCACCGACCCGCGCGCCGATTTCGAGGTGAACGCGCTCGGCACGCTCAACGTGCTGGAGGCGGCGCGCCGCCGCGCCGCGCCGCCGCCTGTGATCTTCGCCTCCACCAACAAGGTCTATGGCGGGCTGGAGGATCTCGACTTCCCGCTGATCGACGGCGCTTATCTGCCGGCTGCGGAGCATCTGCGCGCCAATGGCATGGACGAGAGCCGCCCGCTCGATTTCCATACCCCCTATGGCTGTTCCAAGGGCGCGGCAGACCAATATGTGCTGGATTATGCACGCAGTTTCGATCTGCCCGCCGCTGTGCTGCGCATGAGCTGCATCTACGGCCGGCGGCAGATGGGGACGGAGGATCAGGGCTGGGTCGCGCATTTCCTGATCAGCGCCCTGGAGGGGCGACCGATCACCCTTTATGGCGACGGTCATCAGGTGCGCGACATATTGGACGTGCAGGATGCGGTGGACGCCTATCTGGCGGTCTGGCGGCAGATCGGACGGGTGAGCGGCCGCGCCTTCAACCTGGGCGGTGGGCCGGACAATGCCGTCAGCCTGCGGCAGATCCTGGCCTTTATCGGCGTCCATCTGGGCAAGTCCATCGTGCCCGACTTCGCGCCCTGGCGGGCGGGCGACCAGCGCTATTTCGTTGCTGACACCGGCGCGGCGCGCACGGCGCTGAACCTGAAGGCGCGCAAGCCCTGGCGGCAGGGCGTGGCCGATCTGGCCCGCTGGCTGATGGAGGAGCGGGCGGAGAGCGCCGGGCCCAGGCTGATGACCGCGAGCGCGCTGTGAGGGGCGGCGGGCATCTGCTGCTGTCCGCCGACGCGGTGGGCGGCGTCTGGCAATATTCGACCGACCTGATCCGCGCGCTCCAGCCCCATGGCTATGAGGTGACGCTGGCTGTCATGGGCCCTGCGCTGAGCGAGGCGCAGCGGGCGGAGGCGGCGGCCATAGCCAATTGCCATCTGGTGGAAACCGGCCTCGAACTCGAATGGCTGGCGGCGGAAGCGGCGCCGATCGTGCAGGCCGAAGCGCGGCTGGCGGAAATGGCGGGCGACCTTCGCGCCGACGCAGTGCAACTGCATACGCCGGCGCTGGCCAGTGCCGGCCGTTATCCCTGCTCGGTGATTGCGCTGCTGCACAGTTGCGTCGCGACCTGGTGGGAAGCGGTGCGCGGCGGCCCCATGCCGGAGGATTTCAACTGGCGCGCGGCGCTGGTCGCGGCCGGCCTTCGGCAGGCGACCCGCGTCATCGCGCCCAGCATGGCCTTTGCACGGGCGGCGCGCCGCCGCTATGGCGTGCTCCCCATGGCGGTCCATAATGGCCGGTCCTTTCCGGTGAAGCCGCAGGCGATGCAGGACCATGTGTTCACCGCTGGCCGCCTCTGGGACGAGGGCAAGAATGTCCGGGTGCTGGATGAGGCGGCGGCCCGCATCGCTGTGCCGTTCAAGGCCGCCGGGCCGCTTGAGGGGCCGCAGGGAGGGGCGATCGGTCTGCGTTCGCTGGTGCCGCTCGGTCCGCTCGACAGCATGGCGCTGGCCCGGCATCTGGCCAGCCGGCCGGTCTTCGCTTCGGCGGCGCTCTATGAGCCCTTCGGCCTTGCGGTGCTGGAGGCGGCGCTGGCCGGTTGCGCGCTGGTGCTGTCCGATATTCCGACTTTCCGGGAGCTATGGGATGGCGCCGCCATCTTCGTCGATCCTCGCGACGCGCGGGGCTTCGCCTGGGCGATAGAGGCATTGCTGGGCGACGGCGCCGCTCGCGGGGAAATGGGCCAGCGCGCCCGGACGCGGGCGGGCGCCTACACCCCCGCCGCCACGGCCGCGCACATGGCCGCCCATTATCGCGCCGTCCAGCGGAAGGTTGCCGCATGAAGATCCTCTATTTCACCCATTCGCTGCTGTCCTGCTGGAACCATGGCAATGCCCATTTCCTGCGCGGCGTGCTGCGCGAACTCGCCGCCATGGGCCATGACGTGCTGGCGCTGGAGCCGGAGGGCAATTGGAGCCTCGCCAACCTGCTGTCCGACCATGGGGAGGAGGGGCTCGCCGCCTATCGTCAGGCCTATCCCGAACTCTGTGCCCAAGGCTATGGCATGAAGGACGATCTGGTCGCGCTGGTCGACGGCGCCGACCTCGTCATCGTCCATGAATGGAACGAACCGTCGCTGGTCGGGGCGCTGGGCCTGATCCGAGCGGGGCGGAGCGATTTCACGCTGCTGTTCCATGACACCCATCATCGCGCCGTGTCCGATCCTGACGCGATCCGGGCGTTCGACCTGTCGGGCTATGACGGCGTGCTGGCCTTTGGCGAGGCCCTGTCGGAGGTCTATCGAAACTGGGGCTGGGGCGAGCGCGTCTGGACCTGGCATGAAGCCGCCGACACAAGGCATTTCCGCCCCTTGCCCGGTGAGAAGAGCGGCCTCGTCTGGATCGGCAACTGGGGCGATGGGGAGCGTACCGCCGAGCTGGAGGATTACCTCTTCCGCCCGGCGCGGCAGGCGAAGCTCCCGCTCGACATCTATGGCGTGCGCTATCCTCAGGAGGCGCTGGCGACGCTGGAACGCTACGGCGTCGCCTATCATGGCTGGGCGCCCAATGCCGCCGCGCCGGCTATTTTCGCCCGCCACCTTGCCACCGTCCATGTGCCGCGCCGCTATTATACGCAGCTTCTGCCCGGCATTCCGACCATTCGTGTGTTCGAGGCGCTGGCCTGCGGCATTCCGTTGCTGTCCGCCCCTTGGGACGACAGCGAAGGGTTGTTCCGGCCCGGCGAGGATTTCCTCTTCGCCCGGACCGGCGACGAGATGAAGGGCCATATGCGCGCCATCAGCGAGGATGCGGACCTTCGCGCCAGCCTCGTCCGCAACGGATTGGAGACGATCCGCAGCCGCCATAGCTGCGCCCATCGCGCGCGGCAGCTGATGGACATCACGGCGTCGCTCGACGCGCAGCCGATCAGGAGCGTTGCATGAAGATCGCCTTTTACGGCTCCAGCCTGCTTTCCTCCTACTGGAACGGCGCGGCCACCTATTATCGCGGGATATTGGAGCAGCTCGCCCGGCATGGCCATCGCATCGCATTCTATGAACCGGATGCCTTCGACCGGCAGCAGCATCGTGACATCGACCCGCCCGACTGGGCGCGCGTGGTGGTCTATCCCGCGACGCCGGACGCGCTGAAGGGCGTGATGGACGAGGCCGCCGAGGCCGATGTCGTCGTGAAGGCCAGCGGCGTCGGCGTGTTCGACGACGAGCTGCTGGACGGCGTCATGCGCCGCGGCCGGCCCCATGCGCTGCGCATCTTCTGGGATGTGGACGCCGCCGCGACGCTGGACGAGATGCGCGCCGATCCGGACCATGCCGTGCGCCGCGCCTTGCCCGGACTCGACATGGTGCTGACCTATGGCGGCGGCGATCCGGTGGTGAACGCCTATCGCGGCTTCGGCGCGGTCGAGTGCGTTCCCGTCTACAATGCGCTCGATCCGCAGAGCCACCATCCCGTGCCGCCCGATCCGCGCTTCACCGCCGATCTCGCCTTCCTTGGCAACCGCCTGCCCGACCGGGAGGCGCGGGTGGAGGAATTCTTCCTGAAACCCGCCGCCCTGTTGCCCGGCCGCCAATTCCTGATCGGCGGCAATGGCTGGGACAGCAAGACGATGCCCGGCAATGTCCGCCATCGCGGTCATGTCTACACCGCCGAGCACAACGCCTTCAATTGCAGCCCGCTGGCCGTGCTGAACGTCGCCCGCGACAGCATGGCGCATATCGGCTTTTCCCCCGCGACCCGCGTGTTCGAGGCGGCGGGAGCAGGGGCCTGCCTCATCACCGATGCGTGGGAGGGGATAGAGATGTTCCTGACCCCGGACGAGGAGGTGCTGGTCGCCCGCGACGGGCAGGATGTAGCGGATCATCTGGCGGCGCTGACGCCGGAGCGGGCGCGGGCGATCGGGCAGGCGGCGCTCGCCCACGTCCGGGCCGAACACAGCTATGAACTGCGCGGGCATCAGGTCGACGAAATCCTGCGCGACCGATCCGGGCGGCGCGCCGCCAGGCACCATCAGATGGAGGGAGCATGAAACTCGTCGTCCTCGGACTCAGCCTGTCTTCATCCTGGGGCAATGGTCATGCCACAACCTTCCGCGCCCTGCTCTCCGCCTTTGCCGAGCGCGGGCATGAGATACTCTTCCTGGAGCGGGACGTGCCCTGGTACGCCGGCCAGCGCGACCTCATCGATCCCGCCTTCTGCCGGCTGGAATTCTACGACAGCGTGGAAGCGCTGGAAGATTGGCGGCATGAGATCGAGACGGCGGACGCGGTCATGGTCGGCTCCTATGTGCCCGACGGCATCGCGGTCGGCCATTATGTGCAGCGCACCGCGCGCGGGGTCACCGCCTTCTACGACATCGATACGCCCGTCACGCTGGCGGCGCTGCGCGAAGGGCGGTGCGACTATCTGTCGGCGGAACTGATCGCGGGCTATGACTGCTATTGCTCCTTCACCGGCGGCCCCACGCTCGACCTGCTGGAGCGGCATTATCGTTCCCCCATGGCGCGGGCGCTCTATTGCTCGGTGGATGCGTCGGCCTATCGGCCGATGGACGTGCCGAAGAAATGGGATCTCTCCTATCTCGGCACCTACAGCCCGGATCGCCAGCCCACCCTGGAGAAGCTGCTGATCGAACCGGCGCGGCTGCTGCCCGACAGGCGTTTCGTCGTCGCCGGGCCGCAATATCCCGATGACATCGACTGGCCCGCCAATGTGGAGCGGATCGAGCATCTTGCCCCGCACGACCACGCCGCCTTCTATTCCGCCTCGCGCTACACGCTGAACGTCACGCGCGCCGACATGATCGAGGCGGGCTGGTCCCCCTCCGTCCGGCTGTTCGAGGCGGCGGCCTGCGGCACGCCGATCATCTCCGACGTCTGGCCGGGACTCAATGAACTGCTGGAGCCCAATCGCGAAATCATCTTCGCCTGGAATCCGGAGCAGGTGATCGTCGCCCTGCATGAGGATCGCGCCGATATGGGCGAGGCCGCCCGCCGCCGCATCCTGAACCAGCATATATCGCGCAACCGCGCCGCCGAGCTGGAAAACTGGCTGCAAGAGGCCGCCCGGATGCGCGCGCAGGACATGGCGGCCGCCGAATGAAGAACGACAGGACAGAAAAGGACGGAGGGTCGATGAACGGAAAGCGTGAAACAGCCCTGGTGGCCGGAGGAGCCGGCTTCATCGGGTCGCATCTGTGCCGGACGCTGCTGGATCAAGGGCATGAGGTGATCTGCCTCGACAACCTCCAGACCTCGCGGGAGGTCAACCTGCGGATGCTGGAGGGGCATCGCGCCTTCACCTTCGTGCGCGGCGACATCGTCGATCCCTTGCCCGATGCGGTCACGCGCCGGCGCGACATCAGCCGCATCTACAATCTCGCCTGCGCGGCTTCGCCGCCGCAATATCAGGCCGATCCCGAACATACGATGCTGACCAGCGTGGTGGGAACCGATCGCCTGCTGCGGCTGGCGGAGCAGGTCGGCGCGCGCTTCCTGCTCACCTCCACCAGCGAGGTCTATGGCGATCCGGAGGCGCATCCCCAGCGGGAGGACTATCGCGGCTGGGTGAACTGCACCGGCCCCCGCGCCTGCTATGACGAGGGCAAGCGGGCGGCGGAGGCCATGGCCTTCGACTTCGCCCGGCTGGGCCGCGCCGATGTGCGGGTGGCGCGGATCTTCAACACCTATGGCCCGAACATGCATCCCGACGATGGCCGCGTGATCTCCAACCTCGTCTGCCAGGCGCTGTCGGGCGACGCCATCACCATCTATGGCGACGGATCGCAGACGCGCAGCTTCTGCTTCGTGTCGGACATGGTCGACGGGCTGATCCGATTGATGGAGGCGCCCTTGTCCGACATGGCGCCCGTCAATCTGGGCAATCCGGAGGAATACAGCATCCTGCAACTGCTGGACCAGGTGGTGGCGGCCACCGGCACGCGGTCGCAGGCCGTCTTCCAGCCGCTGCCGGTGGACGATCCGCGCCGGCGCAGGCCGGACATCCGCCGGGCGCGCCAGTTGCTCGGCTGGGAACCCCGCGTTCCCCTGAGCGAGGGGCTGGCGATCACCTGCGCCTTTTTCGAGAAGGAACTTTATGACCGCGCGCCGGGATTCGCATGCGCGTCCTTCGTCGAAGGGGCGGGCATCGCGGCGGAATGAAGCCGGGCGTCAGGCGCTGCCCTGGCGGCGCCAGGCGAGCGAGGCGACGATTTCCCTGGGGGCGATGGGCTTTTGCAGCCGCAGGGCATCGTTGAGATCGGACGGTATGACTTCCTGGTCATAGCCGGTCAGGAACAGGAACGGCACGCCCCGTTCCTTCAGCAGCCGGGCGAGGCGAAAGGAGGGGCCGTTCCCCAGATTGATGTCCAGCACCGCGGCGGAGGGCCTCCCCAGCCGGATTGCGTCCATGGCCTTCTCCTCGGTCGGGAAAGGGCCCAATATTCCGGCTCCCGCGTCGCGCAGCGCGTCCGCAGTGTCGAAGGCAAGATAATAGTCGTCCTCGACGATCAGCACCGTCTGGGCCGCGAGAGCGGTATCGTCCATCCGTCCGTCCTCAGTTGCCGCCCGCTTCGGCGGGGCTGGCCTGATGCGATTCGTCGGCGCCCGTCCCGGCGGTGTTGAAGAAACCGCCCGCCAGCAGGATGGCGAAGGCGATCACGACCAACGCCAGGCTGATGCCCAGGACATAGCGGGTGACATGGGTGGAAGCCCCGCTCCGCGCCTCCTGCCGCGAGACATGGGTGACAATGCGGCCGTCTTCCTCTTCCTTGTGCATCGCAATCTCTCCTTTCCTTGGGGAGAGAACAGGCACGCGGACAGGCTGGTTCCCGGCAAGGCGCGGTTCGTGCCGATCTTTTGCTCAGCGCCTGCGGTGAAGGAACTCCGCTATGGCATTGACATGATGGCCGACCCGCTCGACCGCTTGCTCCAGCCGGGCCCGCGACGTGCCGAAACGCTGCTGCCAGTAGCGCGCATCCCCCTCCCGATCCAGCGAGACATGCTTGAGGTCCGCTGGAGCGGCAGGGGCGGAGAGGGTGCGGACGTCGGTCATCGGCCCGCGTTCAAGAGATCGATATGATGTTTCACCACGGGCACGATCTTCGCCGCCGCATCCTTGAGCGAACGATTGGTGCCATTGGCTGCATAATCCTGGTGCAGTTGCAGCGCCTGGGCGTGGGCCGCCTTCTGCTGCTGCCAGTAGAGGGTGTCGCGGGCAACGCCCCTTGCCTGCTTCAGCGCCGCGACCTTCGCCTGCTGGTCGGGCGTCAGGCCGGGCGGCGGCGCCTTGACGCCGGATGCCGCCGCCGCGCTCTTAAGCATGGCGGTGCTCTTGCCGTGATCCCCGATCATCATGGTGGCGAAGCTCTTGACCCTGGCGTCGCTGGTCGTTTCCAGCACGATCTTGCTGGACGTCTGCTCGAACAGGTCGCTTGCGCCCGCCTTGCCCAGATAGGCGGCGGGCGATTCCGCGGCGGCGGCAGGCGTGGCGAGCGCCATGAGCGGCATCAGAAAGAGCATTCTGGACATGGATCGTTCCTCCTGCCGATCCAGCGATTTCGCCGGCTTTGCGGTTCCGCGGCCTGACGCCGGCACGATAACCTGGATTAGGCGGACGGCAATTTCCAGACGAACGCCGGGTGGGATACGCCACGTTCATCGGCTCTTTTCCTCGGTCCATCCAAATTATTTCCATCATGCAAACATAAGTGAATCCGGCATGAACCAGAACCGCTATGGTGGGGTCAGGTTCAATCGACATTGATCCAGGGGGGCTTAACAGGGAGTAGTCCATGTTAAGCCAGGTTGCCGAAAGCGAAAACCAGGTTCATTTCCGAATGCATCAGTTCCTGGCGCGGGAAAATGAGAAGCCCGACGCCATGCTGTATGTTCAGGAAGGGTGGGCGTGCCGTTACCGGCTGTTGTCGGACGGGCGCCGCCAGATCACCGCGCTGTACCTGCCGGGGGATTATTGCGACCCGCAATGGGCGCTGGGCGGCGTGTCGTCCCAGCCGGTGGTGGCGATCACCAATGTGAGGGCGCTGCGGTTGCCCTGCCGCATACCGTCGCACGCCGGTTTCGACGGGCGGCACGGCTTCTGGCAGGCGCTGTCCGGCACGATCGAGCGGCAGGCCAACTGGCTCGTCACCCTGGGACGCAAGACGGCGCTGGAGCGGGTGGCGCACCTGCTGTTGGAACTGTTCGAACGCATGCGGCAGGCGGGCCTTGCCTATGGCCAGCAATGCGCCATGCCGCTGACGCAGATGGAGATCGCCGACATGACCGGGCTGACCCCGGTTCATGTGAACCGGACGCTGCAATCCATGCGCGCGCGCGGTCTGGTGGAACTGCAATCCAAATGGCTGCGGATACCGGAGCTTCCGGCCCTGCGCGAAGTCGCCGCCCTGACGGGTCACGACATGGCGGGATGATGGGAAAGCGCCGGCAGAGGCGGGTGCCGAAGAACGGGGACGACATCGGGGCAGGAAGGGATCGCCCGCCGCCATGCTGTGGGGGATGAGGCAGAATCGTCATGCCTGGCCTTCGATGCCGCGAAACGGGAAGGACCGCCGTATGCATGAACCGGAACGGCCCAGCGACCGGCGTCTCGGGTGGGCGGCGATCTGGGTGGTGGGGATCGTCCTGCTGGTGATCGCCGTCGTCTTCATCGGGCGCAATTTCTGGCACCATGACGTGCTGAAGGAAGACCAGCAGACGGGCGAGAACCGCGCCGACGACCATGAGGGCCTGACGCCGAACGAAAAGCGGTGAAGCCGGCCATACAGCCTAATCGCTGGGGTGGAGCAGCCTCTTGGTCATGGGCAGGCTGATGTGCACCTTGAACGCTTCGGGCGTCCAGTCAATGGTGCCCGAACCATCCAGTTCGAACGGGATCGTCTTCGTCAGCAGCTCCGTGCCGAAGCCGGAACGGCGGACCGCCGGGGGGGCATCACTGCTCTTTTCCTCCCACAGGATGCGCAGCATCGGCACGGCCTGTTCGCGATCGCTCCACCAGCGGACCCAGACCTGGCCCCCATCCGACCCCAGCGCGCCATATTTGATGGAATTATTGCCCAATTCGTGAAAGGCGAGAGCCAATGTCGTCGCGGCCGAGGTGCGCAGCCGGATGTCCGGCCCCTCCAGAAAAGCCTGTTCCCCGGCCCTGACGGCGAACGCCGCCAATTCGTCCATGACCAGGTCGTGCAGTTCAAGGCCGTGCCGTTCCGCCACGGCCAGATTGGATTCGATCCGGGCGATGGCGTCCAGCCGTCCCAGGAAATGGCTGGTGAGATGGTCGATGGAATCGCTGGTGGCGGCCGTCCGCCGAAAGATGGAGCGGACGGAAGCGATCAGGTTGCGCAGCCGATGCTGCACGTTGCGCAGCAGATATTGCCGCGCCGCTGCTTCCATGGCGTCGACATTGCTGAACTGGACGACGCAGATGCGATAGTCGGGCGTCGTCACCAGCACGGCGGCGAACAGCCGCGCCTCGCATTTTCCGTCGTCCCAGCTCAGCCGCGCCGCGGACTCGCCCGATGCCGGGACGACCAGCCGCCCGCCGATCAGCCGCTCCGGCCGGATGCCCAGCAGTTCCGTCAACGCCGCATTGGCGCGCAATATGGCGTCGTCCGGCCCGACCTGGACCTGGGGCAGGGGGCATGCATCGAAGAGGGCGAGAAAGTCGCTCCAGCCGTCGGTCGGGGATGGCGTCGTCACGATGTCTCTTGCGCCGCCGGATGCAGATAGTACGGGTCGAAGGCGCAGGCGCGCTCCAACGCTGCCAGGTCCGGCACGACGAGATGGCGCCGGTGCAATTCTATCAGCCGTTGACGACGCATTTCCTGCAATATCCTGTTGGTGTGCACCATCGTCAATCCCGTTGCGTCCGCCAGTTCAAGCTGCGTGACGGGAAAGTGGAAGCCGCCGCCGCTGACGAGGCCTACCGTCAGCAGCCGGTGATAGAGTTCGCAGAACAGGTGGCTGAACCGCTCCAGCGCGGTGCGGCGGCCCAGATTGACGCACCATTCGCGCTGGATGGAGGCGGTGATCAGGGCGTTGATCCACATCGCCCTGGTGACTTCGGGATGGCTGAGCGCGATCTCTTCGAACTGGTTGCGACCGACTTCGGCCACCTTGATCGGCGTGAGCGCGGTGACGCCATGGTCGGCGCGATGCAGCAGGAAACAGAAGGGATCGCACAGGTCGCCGGGCAGCAGCAGGCTGACGATCTGGCGGCGGCCGTCCTCCAGCATCTTGTACCGGGCGGCCCATCCCTCCAGCAGGAGGAAGATGGAGGTCAGCCGGTCACCCTGGGCGAACAGGTCCGTGCCGGTGCGCAGCGGCGGGAGCGTGCGGCATGCCAGCGCGTTGATCATGTCCCGGTCGCGCCGGCCAAGTGGCCAGTGCGCCGCCAGGTTGAGGGTAGTGATGCTATCCTTCATCGCGGCATGCGGGATATCGAGCGATGACATGGCGCGTTTTCACCTATGTTGTTTTTCGTCGCTCATTCCCGTGCGACGGCTTGCGGGAGAGGAGAGATGAATGACGAAAGGGGCGGCCCCCGGCACGGTTCGCGTGCTGGTGGTGGAGGAGGATCATTTTCTCTCGAGCGATCTTGGCGCCTTGCTGGTCGAGGAGGGGTTTTCGGTGATGGGGCCGCATGGCAGCCTGTTCGGCGCGCTCAAGGCGATTGCCGCGCAACTGCCCGACATCGCCCTGTTCGACGTCAATCTGCGGGGGGAGATGAGCTATCCCCTGATTGACGAACTGACCGCGCGGTCCGTGCCGGTGATCATCGTGACCGGCTGTGACGAGCAGAGCCTGCCGACGAACTGCCGGGGATGCAGGCGGGTCGCCAAGCCCTATTCCCCCGCCGACATATTGAAGGCGATCGATGCGGTTCTGGCCGGGACCGGCCATCGGCTCTGACATCGGGGCTCTCCCATTCCTTGCGAACCGATCATGTGCCCGGTCGTTCCAAAGCCCCGCCTGCGCGACGATGGCGGCGGATCGGCAGGCGCCCGGACGGTCGAGGGATAGGGTGGGCGGCATGGCAGGGCAACCAGCGGCAGGACGAGCCGTTCCCCAGCAATGCTGATCTGGGTTAATCGCCGCCTGCTTTCCAGGTTGACGGGCATCGGGCGCGTCACTGATCGGGACGGGCCTCAACCCCGGCCGCGAATCGAAAATTCCGACATCATCTGGATGAGCGCCTCCAGCCCATCGTCCCCCTTTTCCAACGCGTCGTTCAGGGCGCGTTCGATGATGTCCGAAACGAATTGGGATGGGCCGGCATAGGCGAGGGACCAGGTGAGGAAATGACGATGCGGGGTTTCGCCCGATGCGATCGTGCGAATTTCGCCATGTCGCGGATCGCGCAATATGCTTGCCTTCAGTTCTTCGATGGCAGACGGCGCGCCCTCCAGATATTGGGCGAAGCGGTTGCCCGTGAACAGGAGCGCGCCGGTCACGTCCAGCGAACGATTGCGCGGAATGGAGATATCGACGATTTCTTGTATGTGTTTTTCAACGTGGGTTGCATCGAACTGGCTGGTGCTAATATAGGACCATCGAGTGAACATGCCGCAATGATGCCATTTGTCTGAGGAAAGTAAAGGCGGGGCTTGCGGTGGCGTGGAAAAGTCGGGTAAAAATGGCCCGGCAAATATAGACATGCACGGTTAATGGAACTGTTCCGGCCGACACCGTAAAAATACTTATTGCCGCGATAATCGGCCTACAAGTTCAACCGTTTAAGGGATTCCACGAATCTGGGGGAACCTGTATGACCGAGCCGCTGGAAAAGGCGTCCGACGACAAGGACGCGATGATGGAGAAACGCCGGCATCCGCGGCAGACCGTCTTCAAGACGGCGCTGCTCTATCCGGTCGTCGAGGAAGCGAACCTGTCGGTCGAGAATGTGTCGCATGCGGGGCTGAGCGGGCGATGCGCCCTGTCGCTGGGCCTGCATCAGCAGGTTCATGTGAGTTTCGACGACGCCAGCTTCCGCACGGCGGAGGTGCGCTGGATCAACGGTTCCCAATGCGGTCTCCTGCTGGAGGAGACGTTGCCCTGGATTCCGGGCGAGGAACCCGACCCGAACGCCGCGCCCAACCGATATCAGCCGCGCAGCCAGCGTCTGGCGGTCAATTTCTCCGCGACCCTGGTGACATCGACGCCCGTGCTGATCGGGACGATCCGCAATCTTTCCGCAGAGGGAATGATGATCGAGGTGGGCGGGCTCAGCGAAGGCACGCGCCTGCTTGTGAAAACCCGTGGTCTGGATATACGAATGGGGCGGGTGCAATGGTCGAGCGGCGGAATGATTGGGGTCTTCTTCGAAACCCGCCGGGCGACGACGAACTGACAAAAAAAGGATCGGAGGCGAAACCATCGGCGGTTTCGCGCGTTTGCGCGGAATTGGTGGTTTAGGCGAATGGCTATGAACCCAGGATGCCCAGTCTATATCGTGGACCACGACAGCCGGATGCGCCAGGATCTGGTGCGTATCCTGCGTCGCGAGGGATTCGCGCCCGTCCCCTTTTCCTGCGGTGCGGATTTCATCGAGGCGCTGGATTTCCTGGCTCCCGGCATCGCGTTGATGGAACTGCATCTGGCCGACATGGCCGGGGCGGCGCTTCAGCAGGAACTTTCCTCGCGGCGGGTGGACATTCCCCTGGTCGTCATGACCGCGTCCCGCCACATTCCCACGGCCGTCGACGTCATCAAGCGCGGCGCGGTCGACTGCCTGGAAAAGCCCTTTGCCGACGGCCTGCTGCTCAAGGTGCTCGCCAACGCCTGGCCCATGCTGGAGCGGAACATCGAGATCCAGCGGCGCCGGGAAACCGCAGCGGCCTATTTCGGCAGCCTCACCAAGAGGGAGCTGGATGTCGTGCGGGCGCTCAGCGCCAGCGGCAGCAACCGGGATGTGGCCGATGAGCTGCGGATCAGCGTCAGGACGGTGGAGATGCATCGCGCCAGCATCATGAAGAAGTTTGGCGTCAGGAAATTTTCGGAAATCATCCGGTTTCTGCCGGATGCAGGATTGTCGTAATCGTACAGGTGCCCGGTTTTTCCATCTGCTTCAGTCAATGGATTGGCAATGATGACATGGGATGTTCGCCGCCCGTTATTCGGGCACGGCATTGTCAGGAGAAAATGGACCGATCTCAGACAGACATCTGACAGTGCAACAGCGCCTTCCTTCAAACCATGGTTAATGGTGGAAGAACCAGTAAGGGGCGGAAGTCATATCGCCGACGATCCGGAATTCTTCAAATCGCGGGAAGAATGCAGAAGGATCATCGGGCAATATCAGAAAGTCCAGAATGTCGCGAGTTTCGAGGAAGAGGAAGGCAGCATAGACTGCCTGTGCTGATCGCATCCGTTCCGTCGCCTTCATCGTCGATGCGCATCATCCGGGTGGATCGGCGATCCGCGCGACCATGCCGGAGGCGGGCGGGAACATCAGCTTCTCGACGCCCCCGGTCGTCAGCAGCGGCCGCCATTTTTCCTGCGATGTCCACGCGGCCGCCCGGTTGCCGAGATTGAAGGCGCAGAGCAGCCGCTCATTCCCATGCGTCCGTTCGAACAGCAGCAATTCGTCCGGTGCCTCCAGGAATCGGATCGCCCCCGCCCGCAGAGCCGGCGATCCGTTGCGCAGCGCAAGCACCCGGCGCGTCCAGTGCAGCAGCGAATCCGGCCGTGCCTCCTGCACGTCGACGGCCAGGGCGCGATGCGATTCCCCGACCGGCAGCCAGGGCTTGACCTCCGAAAAGCCGAGATAGGGCGCGTCCGACCGCCAGGGCATCGGCGTCCGCGCGCCATCGCGGGACAGGGTCAGAGGCCAATTGGCGATGGCTTCTGGATCCTGGAGATCCTCGAACGCGATGTCGACCTGCGGCAGCCCCAGTTCCTCGCCATAATAAAGGAAGATGTTGCCGCGCAGGCAGGCCAGCAGCAGCATCTTCATCCGGCAATAGGCGTCCGGGTCGATCGCCCCGGCCCAGCGCGTCACGGCGCGGGGCGCATCGTGATTTTCGAACGCCCAGCTTGGCCAGCCCGCATCGGTCCGGGCCGGCCATTTGGCGAGCGCGGTCCTGAGGAAGTCGGCGGTCAGTTCGGGCGCGTAGAGAAAGTCGAAGCCATAGGCCGTATTCAGCCTGCGATGGCCCTGGGTAAAGGCCTTCATCTCGACATCGCTGTTTTCGCCGCCGACTTCGGCCACGGTGAAGCGGTCTTCATATTCATCGAAGACCTGCCGGACCTTTTCCAGGAAAAGGGGGATGTCGGGATGGCTCTGGCTGTATTTCCTGATCTGGAAGTCGAAGGGGCGGGTGCGGACCTTGCCGTCTTCGGGCGCGGGCGGGTTGTCGCGCAGCAGCGGGTCGTGCATCGAATGGTTGATCGCGTCGATGCGGAAGCCGTCCACGCCGCGGTCCAGCCAGAAGCGTATGATGTCGAACACGCTTTGCTGCACCTGCGGATGATGCAGGTGCAATTGCGGCTGTTCCCGCAGGAACTGGTGCATGTAATATTGGCCGCGCCGCGCGTCCCAGGTCCAGGCCGGGCCGCCGAAAACCGACTGCCAGTTGTTGGGCGGCGACCCGTCCGGCTTGGGGTCGGCCCAGACATACCAGTCCGCCTTGGCATTGTCGCGGCTGGAGCGGCTTTCGGCGAACCAGCCATGTTCATCGGACGTGTGCGCCCAGACCTGGTCGATGACGACGCGCAGGCCGAGTTCATGCGCCCTGGCCACCAGGGCGTCGAAATCCGCCAGCGTGCCGAAGATCGGGTCGACATCGCAATAATCCGACACGTCATAGCCGAAGTCGCGCATCGGGCTCCTGAAAAAGGGCGAAAGCCAGATCGCGTCCACCCCGAGCGACGCGACATAGGGCAGATGCGCGGTGATGCCGGGAAGGTCGCCTATCCCGTCGCCGTTGGAGTCGGCGAAGCTGCGCGGATAGATCTGGTAGATGGCGGCGCCGCGCCACCAGGGCAGGTTCGAATCCGTCATGGGGCAGGGACACTCCGCACATTGCTGGCATAGGATGTCCTTCTGACGGGATCGGGGGGCTTTTCATAGGGGCCTTGATCGCCGGGTCGGAAGAGGGAAAGCCCGACCCTTACCGCGAAGCAACCGCCTTGGGCTGGGGCAAGGGCGGTGCTCCCGCCCCCAGGGTCGCCAGATATTTGATCACCGCGGCCCGATCCTCCGGCTTGCGCAGTCCGGCGAAGCTCATCTTCGTCCCCGGCATGTCCCGCCCCGGCGAGGCGAGGAAGGCGAAGAGTCTTTCATAGCTCCAATCGCCCTTTTGCGCCCGCATGGCGGGGGAATAGGCGAAGCCCGCATGGCTGGCCACCGTTCTGCCGACCACGCCCCACAGATTCGGCCCGATCCCGTTGGGGCCGCCTTGGCCAAGGTCATGGCAGCTCATGCATTGCTGCGCCTTCCGCTTCCCCGCACCGGCATCCGCACTGGCGAGCAGGGCGCCGAGGTCAGGGGGTGGAGCGGCTGCGCCGCCGCCGCCCTCCGTCCCGGGCGCCGGCGCCTTGCCCCGCATGTCGCGATGATAGGCGATGACGCGGCTGCCTTCCCCCGGTTCGCTGAAGCTGGCGGGCCAATCGCGCTGGATGGCCGCCATGTCGACGCGCGGCGGCATGTCGTCCATCCTGTAGGCAAGCTGTCCCGGCCTTTCCCGCGTGTAGAGCCGGTCGCTGAACCACCCCGCGCCCAGCAGCGTCGCAGCCGCCCCGGCGACGCACAGCCCCACCGCCAATCCGCGCATCCGGCCCATGGCTCAGCCCCCTCCGCCCATGAAGATGGCGCGGGTCCAGAAGGCATAGTTCGCCTCTATGGTCATGATCCGCACCAGCACCAGCAGCACCAGCGGCGGCACCAGGATCGCGTAGATCAGCGACAGCCGCTCCCAGGCCAGATGCATGAAGATCGACAGGATCAGCCCCGCCTTGAGCAGCATGAAGAGGATGATCAGCGTCCAGCGGACGATGCCCTGCACATGGAGGTAGTCGACCATGTAGGACATGGCGCTCAGCAGGAAGAGGTATCCCCAGACCTTGAGGTAGAGCCCTATCGGATGATGCTGCCCCTCATGGGCGGCCGATGGATGTTCCATGATCCCCCTCCCGTCACCAGAGATAGAAAAAGGCGAAGATGAAGACCCAGACGAGGTCGACGAAATGCCAGTACAGCCCGGCGATCTCGACCGCGCTGTAATCGCCGGTGCGGTCATAATGGCCGCGCGCGACCTTATAGGCGATGATCAGCAGCAGGATGACCCCGCAGGTCACATGCAGCCCGTGGAAGCCGGTGATCATGAAGAAGCTGGCGCCGAATTGCGGCGCGCCCATCGGGTTGCTCCAGGGGCGCACGCCTTCCTCGATCAGCTTGGTCCATTCGAAGGCCTGCATCGACACGAAGGTCGCGCCGAACAGCGCCGTCAGCAGCATCAGCGCCGCCGTCTTCCGCCGGTCGCGGCGATATCCGAAATTGACCGCCATCGCCATGGTGCCGCTGGAACTGATCAGCACGAAGGTCATGATCGCGATCAGAATCAGTGGAATGCTCTGCCCGCCGATGGTGAGCGCGAACACCTCCGCCGTGTTGGGCCAGGGCAGCACGGCGGAGGCGCGCACGGTCATGTAGCCGGTCAGGAAGCAGGAGAAGATGAAGGTGTCGCTGAGCAGGAATATCCACATCATCGCCTTGCCCCAATGGGTCTGGCGGAAGACTTCCTGGTCGGCGGACCAGTCGGCCGCGATCTCCCGCAAGGTGGGGGCGATGACTTCCCTATCCCTGATGCCTTGGGCCATGGCGCTAATCCTCAGGTCGACAGCAGCAAAGCGGCGAGAACCAGCCAGATCGCCAGCAGGAAATGCCAGTAGAGGGCGCACAGGGCGATATTGCGCATGTTCGCCCTCGCCAGCGCCCGCCCGGCGGCGACGAGGCCGCCGACGACGTGCAGGCCGTGAAGCGCCGTCAGCAGGTAGAAAAAGGCATTGGCCGGGTTGGCAGACAGGCCGTAACCCGCCGTCCGATAATGCCACCACAGCATGAGTTGCCCGGCGAGAAAGAGCAGGCTGAGGGCCGTTCCGGTCAATGCTGCGCGAACCTGCCGCCTCTGCCGCGCCACTTCCCAGGCGATGCTGCTGGCGATCAGAACCGCCGTGTTGATCCAGAGCAGCGGCGGATCGGGCAGCGGCCGCCAGTCGTCGGCATGGCCCATCGCCTCATGCAGCCCCATGCGCATCAGATAGGCGGCAACAAGGAGCGAGAACATCACCAGCGCCACGCCGAAATAGGCGACCATGCCGACCGCCGCCGCCGATGGTCGTTCGCGTTCGACCGGATTGCCCGGCTCCCAGCTTTTTTCGGTGAGGCGCGTGATGATGCTCATCCGCCCAATTCCGTTCTGGGCTCCGTCTGGGGGATGAAGTCGCGGTCCGCCCCCGGCACGCTGTAGTCATAGGCCCAGCGATGGACCACCGGCAGATGCGGTCCCCAATTGCCGTGGGCGGGCGGCGTGTCGGGGGTCAGCCACTCCAGGCTGGCCGCGCCCCAGGGATTGGGACCGGCGCGGGGGCCGCGGAACAGGCTCCAGATCATGTTGAAGAAGAACAGGCCCTGCGCCGCGAACACCACCAGCGCGGCGATGCTGATCCATTGATTGGCGAGGTGCACCGATTGCGGGATGAAGGCCGTATCGCCCAGCGCATAATATCGGCGCGGCACGCCCAATATGCCCAGATAATGCATCGGCAGGAAGATCGCGTAGACGCCAAGGAAGGTGATCCAGAAGTGGAGCTTCCCCAATGTCTCGTTCCACATCCGTCCGGTGATCTTGGGATACCAGTGATAGATGGCGCCGAAGATCACCAGCACCGGAGACACGCCCATGACCATATGGAAATGCGCGACGACGAAGAAGGTGTCGGACAGCGGCACGTCGACGCTGACATTGCCCAGGAACAGCCCCGACAGCCCGCCGTGGATGAAGGTGAAGATGAAGGCGATGGCGAACAGCATCGGCACGCGCATATGGATGTCGCCGCGCCACAGCGTCAGCAGCCAGTTATAGACCTTGATCGCGGTGGGAATGGCGATGATCAAGGTCGATGTCGCGAAGAAGAACCCGAAATAGGGGTTCATGCCGCTCACATACATATGATGCGCCCAGACCAGGAAGCTGAGCGCGCCGATGATGACGATCGCCCAGACCATCATGCGGTATCCGAAGATGTTGCGCCGCGCATGCACGCTGATCAGGTCCGACACGATGCCGAAGGCGGGCAGGGCGACGATATAGACTTCCGGATGGCCGAAGAACCAGAAGAGATGCTGGAACAGGAGGGGGCTTCCCCCCTGCGTGTCGGTGATCGCGCCCATGGACTGCATCGTCGGCATGAAGAAGCTGGTGCCGGCGAAATGGTCGAACAGCATCATGATCGCCGCCACGAACAGGGCCGGAAAGGCGAGCAGGCCCATCACCGACGCGGTGAAGATGCCCCAGACCGACAGCGGCATGCGCATCAGCGTCATGCCCCGCGTCCGCGCCTGGAGCACCGTCGTCACATAATTGAGGCCCCCCATGGTGAAGGCCGCGACGAAGATGGCGAGGCTGACCAGCATGGTCGCTATGCCCCATTGGTGGCCGGGCGTCCCTTCGGTGATCGCTTGCGGCGGGTAGAGCGTCCAGCCCGCTCCCGTAGGCCCGCCGGGCACGAAGAATCCGGCCACCAGCACGACCACCGACAGCAGGTAGAACCAGTAGCTCAGCATGTTGACGAAGGGGAACACCATGTCCCGCGCCCCGATCATCAGCGGGATCAGGTAATTGCCGAAACCGCCCAGCAGCAGCGCCGTCAGCAGGTAGACGACCATGATCATGCCGTGCATCGACACGAATTGCAGGTAATTGTCGGGCTGGATCGCCGGGAACACCCCCGGAAACCCCAGTTGCAGCCGCATCAGCGCCGACAGCACCAACGCCACCAGTCCGATGGCGATGGCGGTCACGCTATATTGGATGGCGATGACCTTGTGATCCTGGCTCCAGACATATTTCGTGATCCAGCCATGCGGATGATGCAGCGGGCGCAGGTCGTCGGCCAGGGTCGTAGCCATCAGCGAATGCTCCAGGAGGCAGGGACGATGCAGGCATTGGCCTTGATCAGCAGGATCGACATGGCGGCGGGGGGCGTCTCCGCCAATATCTGGCCGAAGCTGCTCTGCTGCGCCTGCCATTGCGCGAAGGCCTGGGGCGTTTCCACCACCACCTTGCCGCGCATCGCATGATGGCCGGTGCCGCACAGTTCGGCGCAGAGGATGTCGAACGTGCCCGTCTTCGTCGGGGTCAGCCAGAAATAAGTGACGATGCCGGGCACGAGGTCCATCTTGGCCCGGAATTCCGGCACGTAGAAATCGTGCAGCACGTCCTTGGACCGCAGCACGATCTTCACCGGCTTGCCGACCGGCAGGTGCAGGTCGCCGCTTTCGACCAATATGTCGTCGCGTCCGAACGGATCGAGCGGATCGAGCGGATCGAGCCCCAGCCCATTGTCGGGGGTGATATATTTGACCCCCGCCGCGCCCAGCACGCCGTCCGGCCCCGGATAGCGGAACGACCATTGCCATTGCTGCCCCACCGCCTCGATGACGGTGGCCTCTTTCGGCACCGACACATATTTGCCCCAGGCGACGAGGCCCGGCGCCAGCATCCCGGCGATGCCGATGGCGGTCCAGAAGGTCAGCCGCTTTTCGAGCGTGCTGTTTTCCGGTTCATAATGCGCCCGGTGACCGGGGCGGTGGCGATATTTGGCGAGTGCCCAGGCAAGAAAAAGGTTGAGCCCGACAAAGGCCGCCCCGCATATCCAGAGCGTCACGTCCAGCGCGGAATCGATCGATCCCCAATTGGATGCGATGGGCGTGCTCCACCAGGGACTGAACAGGTGAAAGGCGACCGAGCCGACCATGAGCATGGCGATGGCTACCGCAACCGGCACAAGCCCTCTCCCACATTGGCAGGCGCTCGCAGCCTTTCAATCCGGCATTTCGAGTCGCCCCGGTAACACCCGCTTCGGCAACTTACAAAAAAAAGGCTGATGGGGGAAGCGGTTGGGAAATGGATGGGTGCGGGCGTCGCTTGCGCCTTTTCCGGTTCGGGCCTTCACGCCCGATTGACAGCGCCCGCCATTGGGACGAAAAGAACAAATAGGGAACATATATGGCTGAGTCGGTGAAGACCCTCGCCGCCCTCAGGCGGCATATCGCATCGCTGGAGGGCGTTCCAGCCGCGCAGCCCCATGCGCGGGTGGAAACCGGCCATGCGCCGCTCGACCATGCGCTGGACGGCGGCCTGGCGCGGGGTCGGGTGCATGAATTCTTCGCCGCGGCGGATGAAGCGGCGGCGGGGGCCGGCCTGGCCCTGA